>JANMUW010000385.1:0-11629 GCA_031392105.1 Acidobacteriota bacterium
TCTCGTAAACAAGTTTATCTTTTCGCCGGGAGGCGGCTCGCTGCCGTTCTTGCCTCAACGCGAGATCGAGCGTGGTGACATTATTGTTTTCAAATATCCCGGCAATCGTGTCCGGCCCGAGATGGACGCATCGCGACGACCGCCGATCAAACCGTACCAGATCAATTACGTCAAACGCGTTATTGGCCTTCCGGGCGAAAAAGTTGAGTTCAAAAATAATCAGGTTTTCATAAACGACCAGCCCCTCGCGGAGCATCGCGTAATCGGCGACTCGGATGACGATCAATCTGCGCTTGAGACACGCGAATTCGAGGACCGTAAGCCAGAGGACAAGTGGGATGTCTATTATTCCGAGGAGCGGATGGAGTGGGTCCGGGCAGGCCGCGATCTGCCGCGGAGGCAATACGAAGGATACGAATTCGCTATTCCTGGAAAGGAGATGATCGTACCGGAGAACAATTTCTTCGTGATGGGCGACAGTCGTAACAGCAGCGAGGACAGCCGGTACTGGGGATTCGTTCCGCGCGAGCTTGTCATCGGTCGAGCGATGTTTGTCTATTGGTCGTGCGATCGCGGCGCGTCGAACGGCGATTTCTTTGGCTGTATCACACACCCTCGATTGAACCGCATTGGCAAATTCGTTGAATGAAAATAAATTTTAACGAGGAGCTCGCCGGCGCGCTCCATTTCGAACGACCTATCGTCGCGCTCGAATCGACGGTCATTTCGCACGGCCTCCCGTACCCCAGAAATCTCGACACGGCAATGCGGCTCGAGCAGGTCGTCCGGGACGGCGGCGCGATACCCGCGACGATCGCCTTATTTGATGGTGAGATCTACGCCGGGCTTAGTCATCAACAACTCGAGCGACTCGCCACTGAGAAGGACGTCAGAAAAGTATCCACCCGCGATCTTTCGATTGGGATAGCAAGGAAGCTTATCGGTGCGACGACAGTTGCGACGACGGCGCTGATCGCGCACAAGGCTGGAATAAATGTCTTCGCGACCGGCGGCATTGGCGGTGTCCATCGGGGATTCGCGTCGGATGTATCGGCGGATCTGCCTGAGCTCGCGCGGACCCCAATTATCGTCGTCTGTTCGGGTGCGAAAGCGATCCTCGATCTCGCCGCGACTCGCGAATGGCTCGAGACGAATGGTATTGCGGTCCTTGGATGGAAATGCGACAAGATGCCGTCCTTCTATTCGGCTAGCAGCCAGTTCGAGGTGGACGAACGGGTCGATTCGGCATTAGAAGTCTCGCAGATCGCCGACGCAAGACGTGACCTCGGCCTCAATTCAGCATTACTGGTAACGGTACCCGTACCGGCGGAATTCGAAATAGCTTCGGCAGAGGTAGAATCCCTCATTGCCTCTGCGGTCGCGGAGGCAGCGGCCAACGGTATCGCCGGAAAAAAACTGACGCCTTTCTTACTCAATGAGCTGTCACGAAAGAGCGGCGGCAAGACCCTCGCTGCAAACGTCGCACTTCTCGAGAACAACGCCCGCGTCGCAGCTCAGATCGCGGCTGCCTTAAATTTTTAACTCGCCGACTGTCGCTCCAGCTTCACCTTTAACGAAGCGAGACGTTTCTGCGCCTCGCCGGATTCGGCCGACACTGGATATTTGCGGACGATCTCGTTCCAACACGCGCCGTTGTAATGAAACGTACGCGTGGATGCATTGAACAGGAACGTAACGCCGAGCCGGCGATACCGGTCGAGCATGTTGAAGTTCAAATAGTAGCTGTGGAACGGAGCACCGGACGCGGCCATCTCACGGCGATTCAGCCTCGAGCTTGCATCACGTGAGAGCTTTGTCGCTGCATCCTCCAGCAGGTCCCCGTAAAGCAGCAGGATCGGCGGACGAAAACGCGAAGCCGGATATAGTTCGAGAAACGCTGCGGCGAGTTCGATCTGATCAAACCCGTCCGTCGCTTGAACGAGCCGGGCGAATCGCCCCTCGTCACTTGCTCGAAATTTGCCGAAGACGGATTCAGATTGTAACCAGCCGAAATTCGAGGGCGGAGCCGAAACCTTGTAGAACTTTACTCCGTCCGATTCGGCCATGCCTAAGATCTGGATGCGGCGCCCGCGACGCATGCGCTGCAGTGGCGATGCAAACAGGCTCGGCTTCGTCCGCAGCACAGACAATGTTTCGTCGATCACGACGGCGGTGTTTCCGATCTCGGACTTCTTAACGGTATTTGATTTACGCTTTTGCGCCTCGGTCGAACCAAAACACACGAGTACCAAGGCAAGAGAAAGTGGAAGAATTGGGAGTTTCATATTTTTATTTTTGGTTTATGGGATTTTCTTGATTGACCGTTCGATCTTGTCGAGCATCCCGGCATGATGAAAATGGCAGATCGCCATCGCCAGAGCATCCGCCGCATCGTGCGGCGTAGGCACTGTCTTCAGTCGTAACAGAACTTTCACCATTTCCTGCACCTGGTGCTTTTGCGCGTTGCCGTAGCCGACGACGGTCTGCTTAATGAGTCGCGGGGCATATTCGGCGATCTTGAGGCCCCGCTGCTCGGCGAGCAGGAGTAGGACACCTCGCACTTGCCCGAGCTTGATCGCGACACCGGCATTAACGGCGTAGAACGCTTCTTCGATCGAAACTACATCCGGCTGAAAACTATCGATCACCGTCGAGACGCCGTCATAAACATTCGCGAGCCTTTTCGCGAATGAATATCGCGGATTCGACTTAACGACGCCGAAATCGACGGCTGCGTATTTTAGGCCGCTTCCTTCGACAATTCCCCAGCCGAGAGTTTCGCTTCCCGGGTCGATACCTAAAACACGCATGTAAATTTATGCCGGAACGCCATCAAGATAACCGAAATATTTTCCGAATTGCAACCTTTGTTTGTCGGACAAATATCATTTGTAAAACATCCTGAGAATGATTATGATTTTCTCGTTGCACAAATTCAGTAAGATCAAATAATGAACGCCCGCGTCGTCGACACCCCACCAATAGAGTCCGTCCGAATTCTGCTCAACGAAATTATAGATTACGCGGGGCTGTTTCCGCCCTCGCAGGTGTCGATGTCCGAGGCCGTTTTGAATTATGCGACCTATCGGCACAGCAATTACGGTTGGATGCTCGGGCGGTTCATCCTGCCAGTCTCCCGCCTGGACGAATTTTATGAAAGCGCTCGCGAGTTTCTTCCCAGGGGGCGCGAAACTGCTTGGCGTCTGAGCGTCCTTGCGGGCGAGGATGTCTCGCAGACGATCCGTTCGATGAACGAATTCAACCGCAAGAATTCTGAACGCATCGTCTGTGACGTGCTCGAGGTCAAAGCGGCAACCGTCTCAAAGATCGACAACACGGTGGCGGCGCTTCCGAAGGCGATCACGCCTTATTTTGAGATCGCCCCTGGAGGACGAACGTTTGTCGATCTGATCGCGACGCTCGGAATAAAAAACCTTCGCGCAAAGATCCGCACAGGCGGCACGACGCGAGAGGAATTCCCACCGACACGCGATATCATTCGCTTTGTTCGGACCTGCATGGCGGCGAACGTCCCTTTCAAGGCAACAGCGGGACTTCATCATCCGATCCGCTGCTTCAAACCACTCACGTACGCGTCGGACGCTCCGCAGGGAACGATGCACGGATTCCTGAATGTTCTGATCATGACCGGCTTCGCACGAGAGAGCTTTCGTGTCAGCCTGCTCGAAGAGATGATGGAAGAAGAGTTCGAAGAGGTGTTCGAATTCACCGAGAGCGGTGTGTCATGGCGTGGTTCGCAACTCCTGACCCTGAGCCAAATCGAGCGACTGAGATCGAAAGGCATGCACTCGTTCGGCTCGTGCTCGTTCGACGAACCCGTCGCTGATCTGCAAGAGCTGGGAATTTTGTAGAATTGATAGTTGATAATTGATAGTTGAAAATTGTCGGTTGACGATCGAGGTCGACCGTTTCGTTTTTCAACTATCAATTATCGATTATCAACTATCAATTAGCATGACCTACGAATTAAACGAAACCCACGACCCGAAGCTGAAGAGCTGGGTCGAATCCGCCAACTCGCCAGACACGGATTTCCCGATCCAGAATTTGCCGCTATGCGCGTACGAGGTCGGCGATACACAGCCCGGGCTCGGGATCGGATTCGTAATCGGCGATAAGATCCTCGACATCTACGGATGCATAGATGACGGGTTGATGCAGAACGAAGCGATCGCACAGTTTGCCTCGTATCGCCTTTGGAGCCTGAACGCGATCGGCTCGTTTCCCCCGCAAGTCTTGTCGGACTTGCGACGCCAGGCCGTATACCTGCTCTCGGACAAGAACGAGGCACGCGTTGCGGTCGGCGACCACCTTCTTTCGGTCAGCGACGTCGTATTTGAGCACGCGTTCAAGAGCGGCGACTACACCGACTTCTACTGTTCGATCTATCATGCGACGAATGTCGGCTCGATGTTCCGGCCGGACAATCCGCTTTTGCCGAACTACAAGTACATTCCCATTGGATACCATGGCCGAGCGTCGAGCATCGTTATTAGTGGCACGGATATCAAGCGTCCGCACGGTCAAAATCGAAGCGACGCCGAAAAGCCGCCGGTGTTCATCCCGTGCAAAAATCTCGATTACGAGATGGAGCTTGGCTTTTTTGTCGGGCAGGGAAACGAGCTCGGATCGCCGATCCCGATCGGTGATGCGGAGAATCACATTTTTGGGGTTTGCCTCGTCAACGATTGGTCGGCACGCGACATACAGGCCTGGGAGTATCAGCCGCTCGGACCGTTTCTCGCAAAAAATTTCGCAACGACAGTTTCGCCGTACGTCGTCACGATGGAAGCTCTGGCCCCGTTCAGGACGCAAGCGTTCGCGCGCGAGGCCGACGATCCGCAGCCGCTGGATTATCTAAGCAGCGAGCAGAACCAAAACTTCGGCGGGCTCGATATTAACCTCGAAGTCTATATTCAAACCGAAAAGATGCGGATCGAGAACATCGAACCACACCGTTTATCGCGATCGAATACGAAAGATCTCTACTGGACGATCGGGCAGATGCTGACGCATCACGCGTCGAATGGCTGCAACCTGCAGACTGGCGATCTGATGGCGACGGGCACGGTCAGCGGGAAATCAAAAGACGAACGTGGCTGTTTGCTCGAGCTCACATGGCGCGGAACCGAACCGCTTAAGCTTCCGTCCGGCGAGCAAAGACGCTTTCTCGAAGACGGCGACGAAGTCATCATGAAAGGCTTTTGTGAACGCGAAGGTTTTAGACGGATCGGGCTCGGGGAATGCCGGGGTCGGGTCATCCCGGCTGAATAGGAATTTTGCCACAGAGCTCACAGAGGTAGAATTAGTCATGCCAGCGAAGGCGGAACAAGCATTACATCCCTCTGTGACCTCGGTGGCAAATGCCTCGGTTCGTAGAGTTGTAGCCGGATCGGTAACCGAAGATTCACCCGACGTGCTCGCCGTCGAAGAGCCGCTTGAGATCCGTCTCGGATTACCGGAAGGCGGGCATCGTCCGATCTCGATCACTATGCGCACGCCCGGCGAAGATGCGGAGCTTGCGGCCGGTTTTCTTTTTACCGAGGGAATAGTCCAGCGGCCCGACCAGATCAAGCGGATCCGTCATTGCGGTCTGAAAATCGGAAAGCAAAAAGGCACCGTCGATCGTGCCGCCGCACTCAATTCAAATACGATCCGTGTCGACCTTGACGACGGTGTCGAAATTGAACTCAAACGCCTCGAACGCCACTTCTACACGACATCAAGCTGCGGCGTGTGCGGCAAGAGCTCGATCGAAGCCCTACACACCGGGGCGAAGAAAGCGGCCGACCTGAACAATCCTAAGATCGACGGTGATCTTATTAACCTGCTGCCTGAACGCCTTCGCGCTTCGCAGAACGTATTCGACCAGACCGGCGGACTGCATGCATCGGCGCTGTTCAGCAGCGAAGGCGAGCTAGAGATCGTCCGCGAAGACGTCGGCCGGCATAACGCCCTCGACAAAGTGATCGGTGCAAAGTTCCTGAATTGTGAGCTGCCTCTTTCCGAAAAGATATTGCTCGTCAGCGGACGGGCGAGCTTCGAACTTGTTCAGAAAGCTCTGATGGCGGGTATTGCGATCCTCGTCGCGGTCGGTGCTCCGTCGAGTCTTGCGGTCGAACTCGCAGAAGAGTTCGGGATGACACTCGTCGGTTTTGTTCGCGATGAATCGTTCAATGTTTATTCGGGAGCGGAAAGGATAGTTTGAATTTCAGTTTCCAGTGGTGAGTAACCAGTTGCCAGACTGGAAACTGGTGACTGGAAACTGGATTCTAATAATGAAACTCAGAATAAAAAGTAATTCGATAAGACTGCGTCTGTTGCGAAGCGAGGTCGACCGGTTCGCGGCGACAGGACAGATCTCGGAAGAGATCGAGTTCGGCCCGGATGGTCCTAGCTATCTGAAATACTCACTCGTCACTTCGCCCGAAGCTGAATCGATCTCGGCGCGATTCCTCGGAAATGAGATTTCGGTCGTTGTTCCTTCGGAGGTCGCCGAGAGATGGACGTCAAGTGATGAGGTCGGCTTCGAGCATGAGCAGCCGATTGGAACCGGTGAATCGCTCAAGATACTTGTCGAAAAAGATTTCGAATGTATCGATCGCGCGGACGACCCTGATCGCGCGGATGCATATCCGAATCCCAACGTTACATGTTAGGAACGACGACACGGGATAAGAAAAAAACGAATGCCGGACCAAGATTTGGAAACCGATCTTCATGTCACAAAACCCCGCGAGACAGCCGCCGGATTGACCGCCATCAAGGAAACGATGACGAGCGTCTTCGGGAAGATGGGCGTGATACGCGGAACCCGCGGTTTGCTCAAACTCAATCAGAATGGTGGTATCGATTGCCAGTCGTGCGCATGGCCCGATCCGGATAACAAACGGACCATAGCGGAATTCTGCGAGAGCGGTGCAAAGGCACTCGCAGATGAGGGAACGACAAAAAGAATCACACCGGAGTTTTTTGCTCAATATTCGATTGCGGACCTTTCCCAGAAAGACGATTACTGGCTGAATTCGCTGGGCCGTCTAACGGAGCCCGTCGTACTTCGAAAAGGCGCGACCCACTACGAGCCGATCTCGTGGGACGATGCATTCAGGCTGATCGGCGGCGAACTTAACTCTCTTGCCTCACCCGACGAGGCGATCTTTTACACCTCGGGCCGCACCTCGAACGAAGCCGCATTTCTTTATCAACTATTTGTCCGCCAGTTCGGTACGAATAACTTGCCCGACTGCTCTAACATGTGTCACGAATCCTCGGGGGTAGCTCTGAGCGAATCGATCGGACTTGGAAAAGCGACTGTTCGCCTTTCGGATTTTAACGAGACGGATCTCGTGATCGTCATCGGCCAGAATCCGGGAACGAACGCTCCGCGAATGATGTCGTCGCTCGAAGATGCGAAACGCGCCGGGGCGAAAATGATCGCGATCAACCCGCTTCCCGAAGCGGGACTGTTGAATTTCGTGAATCCGAATCCGCAGCACTATCCGAATCCGCTGAAGTTTCCGATCGCACTCCTCGAAAACAGATCCACACACTTAGCCGATCTCCACCTTCCACTCCGCATCGGTGGCGACATGGCAGTGTTGAAGGGGATGATGAAGGTCATGCTCGAGCGGGAGCGCGCCGAGCCCGGTACAGTTTTCGATCACGCATTTATCGCAAGCAAGACCGACGGCTATGATGAGCTGATCTCATCGCTCGATAAAACGTCGTGGGACGATATTCTTTCTGAGAGCGGTCTGAGTCGCGAACAGATCTCAGAAGCCGCCGGGATGTTCATCAACGCCGAACGCGTTATCACCTGCTGGGCGATGGGACTGACACAGCATAAGGCGGCCGTCGCCACGATCCAGGACGTAGTTAATCTGCATCTGTTGCGCGGGCAGATAGGAAAGCCCGGAGCGGGATTATGCCCCGTCCGCGGGCACTCGAACGTCCAGGGCGACCGGACGATGGGAATTTGGGAAAAGGTCAACGAGAAATTCTTTTCTAGCCTCGAACGGGAATTCGATTTTACGATTCCCAGACGTGACGGGTTCAATACCGTCGAAAGTATCGGGGCGATGCGCGATGGACGCGCAAAGATCTTCTTCGCGATGGGCGGAAACTTTGCAAGTGCATCGCCCGACAGCGAAGTCGTTTTTCGCGGGTTGAGAAATTGCCAATTGACTGTCCAGGTCATCACCAAACTGAATCGCACTGCGCTCGCGGTTGGCGAACAGTCGCTGATCCTACCGTGCCTCGGACGTTCAGAGATCGATATTCAGACCGTCGGCGAGCAATTTGTTTCGACCGAGAGCACGATGCTCAACGTGCAGATGTCGAAGGGAATTTTCAAGCCGGCGTCGGAACATCTTCGAAGCGAACCCTGGATCGTGGCGGGCCTGGCAAAGGCGACACTCGGATCGAGATCGACGGTTGATTGGGATGCGATGGTTGCTAACTACGACAATGTTCGGGATGCGATCGCTCACGTTATCGACGGCTGCGAAGATTACAATGATCGCGTGCGACGGCCCGGAGGTTTCTATCTGAAGAACCCGCCGCGCGAAGGGAATTTCGACACGCCGTCAGGGAATGCACAATTCAGGGCAAGCGAATTAGAAACGACGACACTGGAAAAGGGCCGCTTACTTTTGACGACGATCCGCTCACACAACCAGTTCAACACGACGATCTACGGATTTGATGACCGCTATCGAGGAGTCGACGGCGAGCGCCGTGTCGTTTTCCTAAACATCGACGACATTGCCGATCTTGGTTTGAAGACGGGCCAGGTGGTCGATCTGACGAGTCACTTTGACGGCGAAGATAGAAACGCCGATCGGTTCATTGTCGTGCCTTATCCCATTCCTCGCGGCTGTGCGGCAGCCTACTTTCCCGAAGCAAATCCGCTTGTGCCGCTTCGAAGCAAAGCTGACCGGAGCGATACGCCGACCTCCAAGTCCATCATTATCTCGATCCGGCCCCGTGACGAATTCGCCGGTAATTTTGAATACGACTATTCTAAAGCACATGAGTGAGGTCGATGCTTTCATTCTAGTTGGGGGAAGATCCTCACGCCTCGGAACCGACAAAGCGTTCGTCGAACTTGGCGGATCAACCCTTGCGGAGCGTGCAGTCGATTTGACTCGGAAAGCTCTCTCACCCGAACGCGTCACGATGGTTGCCGGAAACGCGACGCAATTTTCGATCAACGCTGCTGCGGACGTTCCGATCATTTTCGACCTGTATGAAGGGCGTGGACCGCTTGGAGCTCTTAATGCGGCGCTTGCCGAGGCCCGCACCCCGTGGATATTTGTGCTTGCCTGTGACTTTCCCTTTGTCACTGCAGATCTGATCCGCCTTATTGCCGAAAAGAGGTCGGACGAATTTGGTTCGATAGTGCCCGTCCAGAAGGACGGGCGGATCCAACCCTTGTGTGCGTTCTATAGGGTCGAAACGGCAACTTCGATTGTTGAGAAATTCCTGTTACATCCAGGGGTTTCCCCGCCCATGCATGAGCTCGTCGCGGAAATAGACCCTCGCCTTGTTGAGCCGGAAGAGTACGAGCATCTCGCGGGAATCGTGGATCCGTTCACGAACATAAATACTTTGGAGGATCTGGATTCCGCCAGGCAGATCGAATCCGCGGGCACTCTGGCGAAATCCGAACCCTTTTTTAAGTGATCCGCGGCTCCGAAGATTGTGTGCAATAGCTTCCGAATTAAGGGCTTTTGTGTAATAGTCATTCGGATTTACAAAAGAAGGTTAAGGTTCGGAGGCTTATGAAGGATGCGATGCCGCTGGCACGGACCAGCGAGATAGTTGTACTGGAAGTCGAGAACGAGACTCTTGTTTACGACCTTCGCGTAAATGAGGCTCACTGTCTGAATGAAACCGCCGCCTTCGTCTGGAAGTATTGCGACGGCCATAAGACAGTATCTGATCTCTCGGATCTTGTCGGAGAACATTATAAGATCTCGGCCGGAGGGGATTATGTGATGTTGGCTCTCGACCAGCTTGAAGAGAGAGGGTTGCTCACCGAACACATCATCGACCGAACCCGGCTGACAAATCGTCGGGACATGATAAAGCGGGTCGGGATGGCCAGCGTCGTCGCGGTGCCAATTATCGCTTCGATCGTGGCTCCGAGCTCGGCATTTGCCGCAGCCTCCTGCTCCTGTGTTAATCCCGGCGAGTGCCTTAGCCAGACGGGATGCCCGAGCCAGGTAAATTGCAACGGCGCCGGCCTTTGCGCTCCCTGACATTATCAAAAAGCAAAAATCGGGCTCGAGCTTACGATGGTGTGTTCGAGCCCTTCGGCATTTTGTGAGAAAATGTAGGCGATGGATCTCACCTTAGACAAGTTTAAAGAGGAATGCGGCATTTTCGGTATCTTTGGCCATGCCGAGGCGTCTACCCTCACTCAGCTCGGACTCTTTGCCCTCCAGCATCGAGGGCAGGAAGCATGCGGAATTGTCTCGAGCGACGGTGCTGACCTTCACCAGTTTCGCTCACAGGGGCTGGTAGCGGACGTTTTGAACGAGGATGTCCTCAGCAAGTTGACAGGTTCGAGCGCGATCGGCCACACACGTTATTCGACGACCGGGAAAAACACGATCAAGGAAGTTCAGCCTTTCTCGGTGACTTGCCAGCACGGCGACATTGCCATCTGTCATAACGGCAATCTGCCTTTCGCCGAAGCTCGCCGACGCGAACTTGAAAAGGAAGGCGCAATATTCTCTTCCACCTCCGACACCGAGACAATTCTCCACAGCATTGCCCGCACGCAGGCTACGAATGTTGTAGATGCGATCGAAAAAGTCCTCAAGGATACCGAGGGCGCATTTTCATTGTTATTTCTGACGCCGAAGGCACTGGTCGCGGTTCGGGATTCCCGTGGCTTCCGGCCGCTCGTTCTGGGCAAGCTGAACGGGGCATGGTGCGTCGCGAGCGAGACATGCGCGTTCGACCTGATCGACGCAAAGTATGAACGCGAGATCGAACCGGGCGAGATGATCGTGATCGACGCTATGGGAGTCCATTCGAAAAAACCGTTCGAGCTAAAGCCCGTATCCGTCTGCACATTTGAACACGTCTACTTTTCGCGGCCTGATTCGACGATCTTCGGCCGTTCGGTGAATGAGTCGCGCCATAAGATGGGCAAGCGGCTGGCGATCGAGCATCCAGTCGACGCCGACATTGTCGTACCCGTCCCTGATTCCGGCGTGGCTGCGGCTATCGGTTACTCAAGCCAGTCAGGGATCTCTTTTCGCCAGGCGATCATCCGCAATCACTACGTCGGGCGGACATTCATCGAGCCTTCGCAATCGATCCGTTCGTTCGGAGTGAGGTTGAAACTCAACCCGATCAAAGATCTCATCCAGGGGCGTCGCGTGATTCTCGTCGACGATTCCATCGTTCGCGGCACCACGTCGAAGAAGATCGTCCAGATGGTACGCGAGTGCGGGGCGAGCGAGGTCCACATGCGAATCTCATGCCCCCCCACGACTCACTCTTGTTACTACGGTGCCACCGCCCCCAGCCGCTGCGCGTAGTACGCGAGGAATTCCCGCGTCGGCAGGTCCTCGGGATAGAAACTTCCGCGCCA
>JANMUW010000411.1:0-3804 GCA_031392105.1 Acidobacteriota bacterium
CTCTTGATTTGACCTACATTGATCAGGATTTGTTCGATACATTGTATGAGAAGCTCGACGAAGTTGGACGTATGATCTTCGGACTCGTCGAACATCTCCGCAAGATCGGAACTTCCCAGACTGTCTAGACTTTCTAGACTTCCCAGACTCTATGAAGCTCACCTTCCTCGGCACAGGTACATCGACCGGCGTTCCGTCGATCGCCTGCGATTGCGAAACGTGCCTGTCCGAAGATCCAAGAGATAAACGCCTCCGCGTCTCGATCCTCATCGAGCATAACCACAAGAAGATCCTCGTCGACACGTCTATCGATTTTCGTCAGCAGGCGCTTCGGGCAAAGATCGACCGCCTCGACGCTATTCTGATCACTCATTGTCACGTCGATCACGTCTTTGGCCTTGATGACATTCGCCCTTTGAACTTTCGTTACGGGGCGATGGGTATTTACGCGAACGAGATCGCATGGATCGACCTCAGGCGCATTTTTCAATACATATTTAAGCCCACGCATTTTGGCGGCGGACTTCCGCAACTTATCCCGCACACAGTTTTTCCAAACGCACCATTTTGTATCGGCGAGGATTTGGATATCACGCCCCTCGAGGTGATTCACGGAAAGCTGCCGGTGATCGCTTATCGGTTCAACAATTTTGCTTATGCGACGGACCTGAATTTTATTTCGGAAGAGACCATCGCGGGGCTGCAGGACCTCGATGTTCTTGTGCTCGATTGCGTGCGCATCAAGCCGCACTCGACCCACCTGGGTTTGAACGAAGCTCTCGAATACGTCGAAAGGATAAAACCTCGCCGGGCGTTTCTCACACACCTGAACCATGACGTTCTCCACGCACGCGACTCAGGCTTGCTGCCGGCAAATGTACAATTCGCCTATGACGGACTTGTTGTCGAATAGTGAGCGGCAAAGGGTTCATTTCAGCGGCAAAATCACTAACCGTTTCCATCCCGACTTTAAGCAGCGTAGTGATGAATTACATCACCGGACGCGCGCTAAACGGTGAAATACTACAGCTTACAAAATACTTTTCGAACCACTACATTTAGTGTTGACAAAGTGTTACGACTACCATATAGTCAATATCCACTAAGGAACGCTCGGACAAAATAGATCTTTCGGAATTAGTTTTCACGGCATGATTGCCACACCTGCCCCGCTGCAGTAATGGGGAACGAAGGCTGTCATTTCACCGAAATCCGGACGCGCTCCCGGATGGTTCGGCAGTCGGTAGGAATCGCCTTGAGTAAGGCCCTTTTCAACACCACACACTAGCCAGGGGTTAAGACCGTAGCTTGAGAGAAAGCCAAGCGGACATGGAAAGCTGTCTCATCAGCTTACCGCTTTTTCTCCGGGATTTTTTGTCGACGAAAATTCACCACAGACAGGAATTATAGAAGAGAATGGATACCTACATCGGACAAACCTCGACCGCCGCCGCAAGACAAACCCAAGACACAACTCAGACAACAATGCGGGTCCGAAAACGAAACGGAGGGCACGAGCCGGTCGACATTAACAAGATCGTTCGTGCGATTTCGCGCTGCACGCCGAACCTGCCGAACGTCGACGTTATGCGGATCGCGACAAAAACGATCAGTGGTTTGTATGACGGAGCCACGACCAGAGAGCTCGACAAGCTTTCTATCCAAACGGCGGCGAGCCTTATTTTCGAAGAACCGGAATATTCCCGACTGGGTGCTCGCCTGCTGAATCAGTACATCGAAAAAGAAGTTCGCAATCAGGAAATACATTCATTCTCACAATCAATCGCATTTGGCGTACGCGAGGGCCTCATCGGCGATCGCGTCGCCAAATTCGTTTCGGAAAACAGCCGCAAGCTGAATGACGCAATCGACCAGACCCGCAACGATTTATTCGAATTTTTTGGAATCCGCACGGTTTACGATCGTTATCTTCTAAAAAATCCGGTGACGCGCGATGTCATCGAGACCCCGCAGTTCTTCTGGATGCGCGTCGCTTGCGGCCTTTCCGAAACGCCGGCCGAAGCAGTTGAGCTTTACACTCTGTTCTCTTCGCTCGAGTACGTCCCGTCGACACCGACGCTTTTTAACTCGGGAACGCAGCACGAACAGCTTTCAAGCTGCTTCCTGCTCGATTCGCCGGAAGACAGTTTGGAAAGCATCTACCGCAAATACGCGGACGTCGCGATGCTTTCGAAATTCTCGGGCGGTATCGGCATCGCCTATCACCGTGTGCGTGCACAGGGTTCGCTCATTCGCGGAACGAACGGCCATTCGAACGGAATCGTGCCCTGGCTTAAGACGCTCGATTCGAGTGTGTCGGCAGTCAATCAGGGCGGCAAGCGAAAAGGCGCGTGCTGCGTGTATCTCGAATCGTGGCATGCGGACATCGAAGATTTCCTCGAGCTTCGGGACAACACCGGCGACGAAGCCCGCCGAACGCACAATCTGAATACAGCGAACTGGATCCCCGACCTTTTCATGCGACGCGTCGAAGCCGATGGCCCGTGGTCGCTGTTCGATCCGAAGATCGTTCCTGAGTTGCCCGATCTTTATGGCGATGAGTTTGACGACGCGTATCTCGCAGCCGAGGAAGCCGGAAAATTCGTCAAGCAGATCAAGGCCCGCGATCTTTACGCGAAGATGATGCGGACGATGGCCCAGACCGGCAACGGCTGGATGACATTCAAAGACGCGGCGAATAAAAAATCGAACCAAACCGCGAAGCCCGAGAACGTAGTTCACCTTTCGAATCTCTGCACCGAGATCATCGAAGTCACGTCAGATAAGGAAACGGCCGTCTGTAATCTCGGCTCGATCAACCTGGCGCGTTACGTAAAAGACGGTGAGTTCGATTTCGCAAAGCTGCGATCGAATGTTCGTCTTGCAGTTCTGCAACTCGATCGCGTCATCGATCTGAACTATTACGCGATTCCGTCGACGGCCGACTCGAACAATCGCTGGCGGAACATCGGCCTCGGCGTGATGGGACTTCAGGACGTGTTCTTCCAGATGCGACTGGTGTTCGACTCGCCGGAAGCAAAGAAGATCTCGGCGAAGATTCAGGAAGAGATCTACTTCGCCGCTCTCGATGCATCGTGCGATCGTGCAAAGCTGAAGGGCAAGCATCCGGCGTTTGCCGATACACGTGCGGCGAATGGCGATTTCCAATTCGATCTCTGGGGTGTGACCCCGGAAGACACCGATCGATGGGCCGCGTTGCGGGCGAAAGTTAAAGAGTTCGGTCTGCGAAATTCGTTGATGATCGCCATCGCACCGACGGCGACGATCGCATCGATCGCCGGCTGCTACGAATGCATCGAGCCGCAGGTATCGAATCTATTCAAACGCGAAACGCTGTCGGGCGATTTCGTTCAGGTGAACAAGTATCTCGTTCAAGAGCTGCAGGCTCTCGGCCTCTGGACCGACGAGATCCGTAACAAGATCAAGCTTAGCGAAGGCTCGGTCCAGGAGATCGAGGAGTTCGACGCCGAGCTGAAGGCGATCTATCGCACGGCGTGGGAAGTTCCGATGCGTTCGCTGATCGACATGCAGGCCGACCGCGGTGCGTTCATCGACCAGAGTGCGTCGCTCAATCTGTTTATGGAAAGCCCGAACATCGGCAAACTTTCCTCGATGTATATGTATGCTTGGCAGAAAGGCTTGAAAACAACATATTATCTGCGCTCGCGTCCGGCAACGCGCATCGCGCAAGTGACGGCGGAAGAAAAAACCGGCGCGGCGGAGACACGCCGATGGCGCCCGGTTGATCGGTCTCGCTCAAGCCAACGTCGGTCGCGAAGAACA
>JANMUW010000461.1:0-2392 GCA_031392105.1 Acidobacteriota bacterium
GAAGTCGGGTCGATCCACATGTATCGTCCGTATTGCCGAACGATTTTCGGTTTCGATTTCGAAATATGATCGCCCGACATTGTCTTTGCTGCCGGATGGTATGCACGATAGGGATTGAACCATGCGTGGACGAGAACTCCGCGCTTGTGTGCTTCGGCGACAAGGAATTCGAACGGATCGAAATTCTGCGGTTTTCCCATCTCTCCGGTCAGGAATTCTGACCATGGTTCGAGAGTAGAACGGTAGACCGCGTCCGTCATCGGCCGAACTTGAAAGATGACCGCATTCAGCCGCAGCTTTCTCGCGAGGTCGAGGGTGCTGACCAGCTCCGCTTTTTGCTGCTCGACCGAGAGTCCTTTCTTCGTCGGGAAATCGATATTGTCGACAGTAGCGATCCATACGGCGCGAAATTCGCGATTGACCTTCGGCAGCGGTTGGGCGAACCCGACTGTCGCGAGTATCAAGAATGTGATGACAAGCTTCATACAAATTCAGCGAAAACCTCGTTGGAAAACAGCATGCCCTTTCGGGTGAGCGTGAGTCGATCATCAGACAGCTTGATCAATTCTTTCTCGAGCAGGCCGCTGATCTCGCGTGCGTACTTGTCGACTAAACTGGTTCCGAACTGTATCCGATATTCATTTAGCTCGATCCCTTCATTCAACCTTAGACCCAGAAAAATAAATTCCGACGCGGTGTCTATAAGTTCCCGCGAAACCTCGGCACCCATGTAGTCCTCCATCCGCTTAACGTACTGTGCCGTGTCACGCTCGTTTGAATAACGCTGATAACCGTCGAACGAATGTGCCGATACGCCAAACCCGTAAACAGGTTCGAGTCGCCAGTATTTCGAATTGTGCCGTGATTCAAATCCCGGTTTCGCAAAATTGGATATCTCGTACTGCTCATAACCAGCCGACGACAGAGTGTCCAGCATTATCTCGTACATCTCAGCGGCGAGGTCTTCGTCAGGCAGCGGACGCCGCCCTGACCTGACTTGCTCCGCGAGCGGCGTACCCTCGTGGATCTCGAGCAAGTAAAGCGACATGTGTTCCGGTTGCATCGCGATCGATTCTTCGAGGTTGCGTCTCCAACCTTTGAACGTCTGACCGGGCAGTCCCGCGATGAGATCGAAGCTGATGTTTTCAAACCCCGCATCGCGGAGAATCCGGAAAGTCGTTCTTGCGTCGTTCGCGTCATGTCCGCGGGCGAGAAGCTTGAGTTCCCGATCGTCGAACGTCTGGACTCCAAAACTTGCGCGATTCACGCCGAGCGACCGATACCCAGCTAGCGTTTCGGGTGTAACCGTCGCGGGGTTCATCTCCATGGTGATCTCGGCCGCCGGCGAGATATCGAAGTAGGAATTTACTTGGCTGAGAATTTTCTCGACTTGTTGTGGAGAAAGAAGCGAAGGCGTGCCGCCACCAAAATAGATAGTGTCAGCTTTTACATCCGAGCTGGTGCTTCCTGGGACCTCATCACAAAGAGCAGTGACGTACCTCTCGACCGCATCATCGCTTCGATACACATCCGTCGCGAAATCACAGTACGAACAACGCGACTTGCAGAATGGAATGTGAAGATAGATCCCTGCCGGCATTGAACTAAGTATAACTGGAGGAGACTGGTTCGAAGAGAATGACTGCAAATGTCGGGTAACGCGCCAGTCTTGAAAGATTCGGTCGAGGACGAACTTTGCGGCTGTTGCGTGAACGCTAACTCGGATAGTCCTTAACGCTGGTCTCCCGCAAAGCCGCGAAGTCGCAAAGAAATCAAAATCGACAGTGCCTAATGCCGACTAAGCACCGGCGGTTTTTTCTTTTGCCTCAAGTCGGTTCTCGAGCGAGTCCCGCCATACAGATTCGAGATCGGAAAGAGGAGATGTGATCTCGTTCTCGCCGTCGATCGAGATTTCTAGGTTTTTTCCATCTACTTTGCCAATCACTTGGAGCGGGCAATCGTCTGCCGTGGCTGTCACGCTTTCTAACTGATCCGCCGCAAAGCTCACAACGATACGCGAAGGCGATTCACCGAATAACAGCGCTTGTTTCGACAAGCCGTCGGACAAAATGTCGAGCCGTGCACCAACAGCGTCTCGGCCAAGCGATGAAAAGCAGCTTTCCGCAAGAGCTACGGCAAGACCGCCGTCAGAACAATCGTGCGCCGAGCGAAGTAATCCGGCGTCGATAAGTTTCAAGCACGTGTCCTGAACAAGCTTCTCGCGCGCTAGATCGATCCGGGGAACAATACCCGCGGCCCGTATCTCATCCGTCGATTTACCCATTATCGTCTGCTCGTACTCGGTGGCCGATAAGTCGTCGTTTGTTACGCCAAGAACGGCGATGATGTCACCTTCGCTCTTGAAGCCGTGCGTCACGATCTTTCGGGTATC
>JANMUW010000018.1:0-4714 GCA_031392105.1 Acidobacteriota bacterium
CGCACGGTCGGAGCCGGAACAGTATCGGAAGTAGTTGAATAAGGACGACACACTTTAGTTTGTCGATCAACAAACTGAAGTTTGTTGTACGAAAATATGCTAAACGAAAAAATTCGCATCAAGCTGAAAGCCTACGATCACCGCGTGCTCGATCAATCGACACAGGAGATCGTCGATACGGCGAAGCGTACCGGGGCGAGGATCGCAGGTCCGATCCCCCTACCGACCATCAAAAACAAGTGGACGGTCCTTCGCTCGCCGCACGTCGACAAAAAATCGCGTGAACAGTTCGAGATCAGAACGCACAAGCGTTTGATGGATATTCTCGATCCGACCGCTGAAACGGTGGACGCCTTGATGAGGCTCGATCTGCCGGCTGGTGTGGATGTCGAGATCAAGGCTTTTGGCAGAAGCTAGTTGACTGAGTTCACAAGAGTTTTAAGAGTTGCAGAGTTTGATCTGCAGACTCTGCAACTCGGATAACTCTGCAACTCTGGAAACTTAAAGATATGATTAGCGGAATCATTGGTAGAAAACTCGGAATGACGCAGATCTTCGCGGAGGACGGCACGGTTACACCCGTGACGGTCATCAAAGCGGGGCCATGCGTTGTCGTCCAAACGAAAAGCGCCGCGGGCCGTGACGGGTACAATGCGGTTCAGCTGGGGCTCGTCGAAGACTCGCCCATCCGTTTGAAGAACGTGACAAAGCCGCTTCGCGGACATTTCGAAAAAACGGGCGGCGGTGTTCCGCCGACACGGATTTTGAGAGAGCTTCGCCTGGCGGGCGAGCCGGAAGCTGCGATCGGTGATCAGGTCAAAGTCGACGTCTTCGCGGACGGAGACAAGATCGAAGTCGTTGGCAAGTCGAAAGGACGCGGTTTCGCGGGTACGATCAAGCGTCACAATTTTTCGCGTGGTCCGGAGTCGCATGGTTCGATGAACGTGCGAGAGCCGGGTTCGATCGGCCAGTCGGCCTATCCGTCGCGGGTTATCAAAGGTACGCGGTCGTCAGGCCATATGGGCGACGAGCGTGTGACTATAAAAGGTTTGACTGTCGCTCGCGTCGACGCCGAGAACAATCTGTTGATGGTTCGCGGTGCTGTACCGGGAGCGAATGGAAGTTTGGTTATTGTTAGGAAAAGCTAGTGACGAGTGACCAGTGACAAGTGACGAGAGCTTCTCATCACTCATAACTCATCACTCATCACTCATCACTGAGGAAAAGATTATGCCTACCGTAAAGGTTCGCAATTTGAAGAATAAGGAAGTCGGCGAAGTAAGCCTGGCGGATGCTGTGTTCGGCGTTGAGTTGAATGAATCGCTGATCCACGCCGCACTGATGAATTTTCAGGCTAACGGACGACAGGGAACTTCGGCGACGAAGACCCGCGGAAACGTTTCGGGTTCGGGCCGCAAGCTGTGGAAGCAAAAGGGCACCGGCCGTGCGCGTATCGCATCGCTTCGCTCACCCTTGTGGAAGGGCGGGGGTAATGTTCACGGACCGCAGCCGCGCGACTGGTCATACAAGATGCCGAAGAAAATGCGCCGCGGTGCTTTGCGTTCGGCCCTGTCGGAAAGACTTCGTGAAGGCAATGTCATCGTCGTCGACGAGTTCGGCTTCAAGTCGGCCAGGACGAAGGATTTTCTCGAAGCGGTCGGAGCACTCGGTTTGATCGAGAACAAAAAGCGGGCGAAGACGTTGATCGTCGATTCGCTGGATAACGCGAATCTGGTGTTGTCGTCGCGTAATGTCGAGAAGACAAAGGTCACGAACAGCTTCGGTTTGAATATCTACGACATTCTTTATCACGAAAAACTTTTGATCTCTAAAGCTGCGATCGAAGAGCTGAATCAGCTTCTCGATCCGAAGGCGGAGAGCGGAAAAGCGTCGGAGGCCGAGGAAGAAACACCGAAGGCGAAAAAGGAAGCAAAGCCTAAGGCCGAAAAAGCGGAAGCATCCGACGAGGCAAAGCCAAAGAAGGAAGCTAAGCCGAAAGCAGAAAAGACTGCGGACGAAGCCGCTCCGAAGAAAGAAAGCAAGCCGAAAGCTGTGAAGAAGGAGGCGACCGACAATGAGTAACTTTACTGTTTGGGACATTTTGAAATCACCGGTCGTCACCGAGAAGAGCGTGATCCTAAAAGAGGATTCGACGGACGAGAACAGCGGACGCAAGGCCGGACAAGTTCTGACATTTCGTGTCGAGAAGACGGCTGGAAAGCTGGATATCAAGAAAGCCGTCGAGGAGATCTTCAACGTAAAGGTCTCGAGTGTTCGTACCGTAAATTACGAAGGCAAGATCAAGAAGCGCGGCCGCCAGGAAGGACGCCGTCCGAGTTGGAAGAAGGCTTACGTTACGTTGAAGAAGGGTGAGCCGATGGTCGATTACGCCGAAGCCATCTGATTGCGGATTTGGGATTGCGGATTGCGGATTTGCCGTGAATCAGCATTCCTCATCGGATGGAAGTTGAGAATTTGTGAAGCGGGAGCAGCTTGCGGTATTCGATAAACGAAAATCCGCAATCCGAAATCCGCAGTCCGAAATTGGAATATGGGAATCAAGAGATTAAAACCGACATCACCGGCACGACGCTATCAGACTTATCTGACGCGCGACGAGTTGACGCCGGGAGCAACCCCCGAGAAGTCGTTGCTCGAACCGAAGAAGCGAATTTCCGGTCACAATAGCGATGGACGTATCACTGTACGCCGTCGCGGCGGAGGCCATAAGCGGCATTACCGGATCATCGATTTCAAGCGTGACAAGTCGGGAATCCCCGGCAAGGTTTCGCAGATCGAATACGATCCGAACCGCTCGGCACACATCGCGCTGATCACATATCTCGACGGCGAGAAGCGTTACATTATCGCTCCGGTCGGCCTGAAGGTGAATACGATGATCCACAGCGGCGAGGACGCGGATATTCTTCCGGGAAATGCGCTGCCGATCAAGAACATCCCGCTCGGCACCGAAGTTCACAACATCGAGCTCCGTCCCGGTAAAGGTGGACAAATGGTCCGATCCGCGGGCGGCTTTGCTCAGATCGTTGCAAAGGAAGGCGATTACGCACAGCTTCGAATGCCTTCGGGTGAAGTTAGAAAAGTTCCTGTTGTTTGCATGGCAACGGTCGGACAGGTTGGCAACACCGAGCACGAGAACGTATCGCTTGGAAAAGCCGGCCGGAGCCGCTGGATGGGTAAACGTCCGAAGGTTCGCGGTGTTGCAATGAATCCCGTCGATCACCCGCATGGTGGTGGTGAAGGAAAGACATCCGGTGGACGTCATCCGGTCACGCCATGGGGACAGCCGACACGCGGATACAAAACCCGTCGGAACAAGCGCACGACCAATATGATCGTGAAAGACCGGAGGAGAAAATAGGTGATTGCGGATTGCGGATTGCGGATTTCGATCGGCACCAGCAACGAGCAGATCGCATAGAGAGAGAAGGAATAGAACGCGGACCTCGGGCGACGGAACAGAAAAATCCGCAATCCCCAAACCGCAATCCGAAATTGAAATATGCCTCGTTCATTAAAAAAGGGACCTTTTATCGACCTTAGTGTTGCCCGAACGCTCCAGCGGATCGCGGACGGCGGAAAGAAACCGCCGGCGATCAAAACGTGGTCGCGACGCTCGACGATCTCGCCGGACATGGTCGGCCTGACGTTTGGTGTGCACAACGGCAAACGGCACATCCCGGTGTTCGTAACAGAGAACATGGTGGGACATAAATTGGGTGAATTCTCGCCAACGCGGATGTTCAAGGGACACCCGGGCACGAAGGCCGAGAAGATGGCAAAACGTAAGTAATTGCGGATTGCGGATTGCGGATTGCGGATTTTGACGCACTTCGTAGTCGAATCCGGATTGGAATTTGAGGCGGGTTGGATTCGGTAAATCCGCAATCCGAAATCCGCAATCCGAAATCGAGATATGGAAGCGATAGCAAAGACAAAACATCTGAAAGGCAGTCCTCGAAAGGCTCGGCTCGTAATTGACATGATCCGCGGGCAGAACGTTTCACGAGCACTGGCGATCTTGAAATTTACCGACAAGCGCGCGGCTGATCCGATCGCAAAGTGTTTGAACTCGGCGATCGCAAATGCGACTTACGCCGCTGAGCAGCAGAACATCGCGATCGATCCCGACGGACTCTGGGTCAAAACCTGTTTCGTCGATATGGGGCCGACTAAGAATCGACGTCGCGTGCGTCCTGCTCCGCAGGGACGCGCATATCGCGAACAGCGTCACTATTGCCACATCACCATCCAGGTGACGAGCGAAGAGCAGGCGAAGAGCGAGAAAGAATTGAAAGGCATAGCTGCCAAGGCCAGAAGGGACGCCGCTAAGAAAGCTGAGGGCGGCGAAACCAAAGCGAAGGCTCCGGCAAAGAGAGCAGCTCCGAAGAAGGCAAAAGCTGAAGAGGTTGTGGAAACGCCGACGCCGGTTGAAAACGCCGAAGCAGCTGACGCAAAGATCGAAGCCAATGTTGCGGACGCGAAGAACGTTGAAACGCAAACGACCGCAGCATTGAACGAACCGAAACCTGCTGACGAGAAGATGCAGGATACGAACGAGGAACTGGAAAGACAGTAACTGGAAATTCGGATTTCGGATTTCGGATTTGGGATTACAATCCCAGATCCCAGATCCCAAATCCCAAATCAAAATATGGGACAGAAAGTTCATCCATACGGATTTAGAGTCGGG
>JANMUW010000040.1:0-11917 GCA_031392105.1 Acidobacteriota bacterium
TCGAAGCGGTTCCGGTTATGATCGAAGAGATCAAAAAGGCGAAAGGCTAAGTTGATCCAGTCGACCTTGGTTGGATGGTGAGGCTGTTTGAAGGCGGTTTCTTTTTTCTGGCGCAAATCTGGGGTAATGGCTTCGACCTCACAATCGTCGGAGACAGTGGAAATTACTTGAAATCGCTAATCAGGACGAAATCGCGCAACGAGCGTCCGCGTGTGAAGGCGAATTGTTTTCCGTCGGGCGACCATTGAAAAGAATACAATTTTTCACTTGGCAACCCCTTGAGGCGTTTCGGTCCGCCGCCGCTCATCGCTTGCGACCAAATACCGTCTCCCCAATCACGGTAGCTGATAAAATTTCCATCCCTCGACCAACGAATCGAGCCGGTAAAATTGTATGTAGGTGGAACGTCAAACGACCTAACGGGTTCTCCGCTCTCGATTGAGGTAATCGTCAGCTTTGCTTTGCCATCAGAACGAGAGCCGCAGGCGAGGAATTTCCCGTCGGGCGAGACACGGACGTTTGTACATTGGGCATTGGTGATTCGCTTCGCTTCGCCGCCATCTATGGAAACCCGCCAGGCATAATCTACACCCTCGAAATCATGTGAATAAACGACGGTCCTGCTGTCGGGGGGCGTGTGCGGCGCCGAGTTGTTGCCGTCAAAGGTCAACTGCCGCAAATCGGTGCCGTCTTGCTGCACGCGCCAGATCTCCGATTCCCCCGAACGATTAGATTGAAAAACAAAATATTTTCCGTCCGCCGTCGCTGAGGGAAGTGTGTCTAAAAATCCGACTGAGGTAACTTGTTTGGCGTTTTTGCCCTCCGCGTCCATCGTCCACAGCGTCAGACTCTTGTCGATCCGGACGGCATAAACAATCCTACCGTCGGCAGTCCAATCCATGCCAAACCAACCTTCCTGTCCGGAGGAACCAAAGGTAATCTGCCGTGCTCCGGCAAGATTTTCCGTTGGCGCGATCCAGATGTTGCTTTCAAGAATTGCCTGCAAAGTAACAAGAGCGGATGAGTCGGCGGACAAACTCAGGCTTGCTCCATAGTGCAGCAGATCGTTTACAATTTTTTGGGCTCTGCCCGATTCGTAATCGATCCGCCAAACTTGATTGGAATCATGTAAATTCTGATCCCGCGCCACCGCGACCAATCCACTGCTGTCGCTAAACCACGCAAGTTTTGATATCTGGGGCCAGTCAAGTGTGGTTATCTGTCTGATCTCTCCATTTCCGACATTCGTTGAAAAAACTTCCAGAGTTTTGCCTGAGCCGTTTCTTGCGGCAAATGCGACCCTCTTGCCG
Source organism: Acidobacteriota bacterium (assembly GCA_031392105.1). Lineage (GTDB taxonomy): Bacteria > Acidobacteriota > Blastocatellia > Pyrinomonadales > Pyrinomonadaceae > OLB17. Next base: position 1,311 of record JANMUW010000040.1, read on the forward strand.
TCCGACGACCACGCCAAAGTGGCGCTGTTAAAAGCCTCCGCCAATGGACGAACGACAACCTCTCTCGGATCCGTGCCGTTGAGGTCGGCGACGACAAGAGCCGATGTCTTGTTTTCGGAACTGTTCCGAACATAGACGATCTGTTTTTCATCGGGCGAAACGAAAGTATAAATGCTGACACCCTGAACTACTTTTTGCGGAACTCCGCCCAGTACCGGCATCTTGTAGAGCGTCGCGTTTCCAAAATCGCGCGGCTCGCTAACTACGTAATAGAGCCAGTTGCCATCAGCCGAAAATGAGCGTGGGCTACAGTAACGTTCTGCGGGCGGAAGCAATTGCAGATCGCTGTTACCGTTAGTCTGTCCGAGCCAGAGACTGTATCCGGAGTTCTCGTTTTCGGAAACGTTATAAACAAAAAACTTTCCATCCGGCGATAGCACCGCCTGGTTGCCAGTGCCTTTACTGGTCAGCCGCCTGATCTGTAGTAGCTTATCGGCAGGTATCGTCGAGGCGGCAGTATTAAGTGCCGACCGATTTCTGTTCAAGAGCCAAGACCCGCTCAATGCGAGGACCGTGACAAGAATGATTCCGCCGAGAGCTAAAGCAAAGTAAGGTACTCGAAGGGATTGCCCGGACCCGTTGAGGCGTACGATTTGTCCCCTTTCACTAACACTACTTCTCTCGTCGTCAAAGACCGCGACATCGATCGACTCTTCTTTTTCGATCGTAACTCGCGAGAAGGTTTCTGATTCAAATACAATCTCGCCCTCACCTTTTTCCAGTACATCGGCGCTAAAGCGATACCCGTGGCCGATGACGGTTTTTATATAACCGTTGCCGAGAGCCTTTCGGATCGCTGAGATCTGCACGGTGAGGTTCGCGTCCTCGACGATCGCGTCACCCCAAACACGATTGTAGAGAATTTCCTTTTCGACGAGGTGCCCGTTGTTTTCGACAAGAGCGACAAGCAAGTCAAAAGTCTTCGACGGCATCGCGATTGGCTTGTCGCTTCGCAACAAGAGGCGCTCGCCGACTACAAGACGAAAGTCATCAAACTCATAAATTGCTCCTTTTGAAACAGCCATTTATCGAATTTGTAAAGAATTTATGTCGAATTTGGCTCGAATAAAGGACACTCAGTCCCGCCTTGCTCCAAACTCTCATCCGTCGACGAAGGGAGTGTTTACGGTAAGCGATTTTATCAGAATTCCGAAACCTAGAGGGAGAAACGTGTCGATGAAAACCAAAACCACGATCACCGTTGAGACCTACAGATTTTCAACCGTCCGCCTTAGACGCGAGCGGGCCACACCAATTTGTGTGGGCTGCGGTCGCGAGATCACACCAAGCGAAGGTAATCGTCCGATTGAGATCACGTCCGAAATACACACTCAAAGAATTAAGAACAACAACGGAGAAATAAAATGAAAAGAGAGAATCTATTTCGCAATTCTTTGATCGCGGCGTTTGCCGTCGGCATCATTTTTCATCAAGCCATTTCGGTTCAGGCTGCCTTTGGGGATCTCGACACGACCTACAGCTCGGACGGCATCTTTACCGATACGTTGAATTTCACGCCCAGGGGAATCGCACGGCAAGCCGACGGGAAGATGCTAATAGTCGGATATATACAAAACCCGGGCGACACTTACACGCTGATACTTAGGCGCTACAACGCATCGGGCGGGCTGGATACGACGTTCGGCTGGAACAGCAACGCGCTTCCCTACAACTCGTTTGGACTCGGTTACGCATTGTACGTGCAGAGCGATGGGAAGATAGTCGTCGCGGGAGAATTTTCCCCGTCGCCGGGGGTTTGGAAAGGCGCTGTTTGGCGGTTCAATTCGAATGGCTCTTACGACTCCGCCTTCGGGACCAGCGGGCGAGTTTTATTGGGCAACCAGATGGGATTCTACGATGTCGCCGGTTACCGCGCGCTAAAGACGGATCCGCTCGACCTGTATCTAGTTTCCTCGAACAAAAAGGTCTACTGTCTCCAGCCAAACGGTTCGCTCAAGACATCATTCGGCTCGGGCGGCAGCTTCACCGGCACGGTAGAGGCAACCTACCCGGACGCCTTGTCGGTGAGAAGCACGGGAATCTACGTTTCCGGACGAACCAATCAAACGACAGCGGCGATCTCTCGGCACAATCTCAGCGGACAAGTCGACACCGGTTTCGGAACCAATGGCGTGTTCGATCAGGATGCGTTCACGTCGCTCGGCTGCCAATATTCTGAACCAAATTTAGGTCAAACACAGGAACACCACGGCCCGATCGCCTTTCAGAGCAGTGGCAAGATCGTCACAAAGACCTGGCATAAGGTGATTGAAGCTCCGTTTCTTGTTGAAGGTTCAACCAGTTTCCTGGCAAGACTTAACCCCAACGGTGGCTTTGATACGGGATTCAGCGATACGTGCAGCCAGAGCTTAGTAGGCTGGACTGTGCCGCCTTGGGAAACAAAGCTGCTGAACGTGTTCCCGGACAACCGAATCGTCGAGGCATTGAGAGACAGCGGCGGCAACTACACCATCGCACGTTACACAGAATCGGGTATTCCTGACGGCAGTTTTGTGGCGATCTCGAGCGTGCAACGTTTGCTAACCGTTCCGGACGGAAAGATCGTGATCGTGGGAATCTTTGGAACCCAAGTTCGTCTAACACGGCATCTATCGTGAACACCACCGAAAGGATCAAAAAATCATGAAGAACGAACAAGAAAATAATATTCAAAACAGTCTGATCGGTTTCGTATTTTCCACATCACTCATCGCCGTGCTGCTGACGGTCAATACGCTGAATACCTTGGCTGTCGGCCATCATTTCGACGCTAGCTTTAGCGGCGACGGCTGGCGCACACTCAGTTTTGCCGGCAACGATTATGCCAGGGACGTTGCCATCCAATCGGATGGAAAAATTATTATCGCCGGGACGGCTGATGCAGGCGTGACAACTAACAGTACCGATTTTGTCGTTGTACGTCTTGATCCGAACGGCTCGCTTGACTCAACTTTTAATGGTTCCGGGAGCGTCATAACGTCGGTGGTTGGGGACGGCACGGTCAATGCCGTAGCCATCCAGCCGGACGGCAAGATCATTGTCGTCGGAAGTGGCGTGGTCAACGGCAAACAGCAATTCTGTCTCGCTCGCTACAACACGAACGGCTCGCTCGACACTTCGTTTGGCCTCTTCGGCTTTGTTTACACATTATTCGAGCCTTTTGCTACCAACAACGCTTCCGAAGCAATGGATATAGCGATTCAACCGGACGGCAAAATTGTCGCTGCCGGTTATGTCCGTGGGCAAACATTCGACGGCTTGCCTCGCTGCGATTGGGCAATCGTGCGTTATTTGGCGAACGGTTCGCCCGATCAAACTTTCGACCTCGAAGGCATATTGATCACTGACTTTGGCGGACATTCTGTCGATGAAATTGCGGCATCCGTCGTCATTCAGCCGGACGGTAAAATTCTGGCGGGCGGCGCGAGCACAGCGAATGGAGTTGATTTCGCTTTAGCACGATATAACGCGAACGGAACACCCGACACAAGTCTCGGCGGCACCGGCAGAATCGTTACCGATGCAACTCAAACGTACGAAATTAAAGGCATCAAACTCCAAACCGACGGCAAAATTGTCGCCGCAGGAGGTTATACGACAGGCTTCCCGCAATCTCATGACATTCAACTAGCGCGATACAACGCCAGTGGCTCGATCGATTCCACATTTGGCGGCGCGGGAACGGTACGTTTTGGTGGCGGCGGTTCCGTTGAAGAAATTGTCATACAGCCGGACGGTAAAATCGTCGGCGCGTGTCCCAATGGAGACTTTGCGACATTTCGCCTTAACCCAAACGGAAGTTTCGATGCCGGTTACGGTACGGGCGGTAGGTTACGCTCGCTAATGAACGACTTCGACAGCGCCGATTCCATCGTCATCCAGCCGGACGGCAAACTGGTCGCTGCCGGTTATTCGGTCAACACCGGCGAAAACGATGATTTTGTCGTCGCGCGTTTTCTGCCGGAGATGGGAAAACCATTCGATTTCGACAACGACGGCAAAACCGACGTCGGCATCTTTCGCGGAGCGCCCGGTGAATGGTGGATCAATCGCAGTTCGAACGGCGCGACGATCGCCCTACAGTTCGGCGCTTCGACAGACCGAATCGCGCCTGCCGATTTCACGGGCGATGGCAAGACCGACATTGCGTTCTTCCGGCCGTCGAATGGGAATTGGTTCGTATTAAGGAGCGAAGATTCTTCCTTCTTCGCGTTCCCGTTTGGTACGGTCGGTGACACGCCCGTTCCGGGTGACTACGACGGTGACTCGAAAGCGGATGCCGCTGTTTTTCGTCCTTCGACTTTGACATGGTTTATCCAGAAGAGCGGAGGTGGATTCGACATTCTCGGATTCGGATCGCCTGGCGATTTTCCGACCGTTGCGGACTATGACGGCGACGGCAAGACCGACATTGCGATCTATCGTCCAAACGGAGCGACCGCCGGAGAATGGTGGGTTCGTCGCAGCTCGAACGCCAGCGTCTTTGCACGTCAATTTGGCAATTCTACGGACAAGCCGACGCAGGGCGACTTCACCGGCGACGGCAAGGCGGACATCGCGTTCTGGCGTCCATCGAACGGCAGCTGGTTTGTATTAAGAAGCGAAGATTCCTCGTTCTTCTCCTTCCCCTTCGGTACAAACGGAGATGTTCCGGTTCCCGGCGACTACGACGGCGACGGCAAATTCGATGCGGGCGTCTTTCGCCCATCAAACACGGTTTGGTACGTCAGCCGCTCCAGCGGTGCGGGAACTCTCATCCAGCAATTCGGAATCGCCGACGACCGCCCACTTCCAAACGCGTTTGTCCCGTAATCGACAGTCCAGAGCCGTTAACAATGGGGATATTCGCCTTCGGCTCTTTCCGCTCACGAGCGAAGAAGGGCTAGAGATGCGAAAAGAAAGATGGCAGGTCGAGGCGGTGTTCGGGAACATAGAACAGAACAAAGTGTTCAGAAGGTTCCACGTCAGAACCATCGAGAAAGTAATATCGAGATCGGACCTCTCGCTCTTGCCTACAACCTGCAAAGGTTCGGCGGTAAGACCCGACACTAAAGGCTCCGGATGCCCCGCGCTCGAAAACCGGACAAAAAAGAGACCGCCGGAAAACTGGTTTCCAGACGGCCTCAATTTGTTTGAGACTATATAGATGTCGCGATCGCCTCGTCGAAGATCTGGAGAGCGACATCGACATTCTCTTTGCTGAGAATGAGAGGTGGGGACCATCGAATGGAATTATTACCGCACCCGAGAATGATTAGTCCTCGCTCGTAGCAGGCATACTCGATCTTGTCGCGAAGTTCAGGAGCCGGCTCCAGTGTCTTCATATCTTTCACGAATTCCACGCCGAGCATCATTCCAAATCCACGGACGTCGCCAATGACATCGTACTTCTCCTGCAGCTTTCGCAATCCGTCTTCGAGATACGCACCGACGGTTCGCGAGTTCTCGACGAGCCCGCCTTCGAGGAGCTCGATAGTTTTGAGCGCGGCGGTGAGTGCGACCGGGTTGCCGCCGAATGTTGATGCGTGTGCGCCCTTGTGCCAGTCCATTACATCGGCACGAGCAACGCAGGCACCGATCGGCATTCCGGAACCCAACCCTTTAGCCAGACATACGATGTCGGCCTTGACGCCTTCGTGGTGATCGAGCGCGAACATCTTTCCGGTACGTCCCATGCCGGACTGAACTTCATCGATGATCAGCATGATTCCGTTCTCATCACAGATCCGTCTCAATTCTTTCACGAATTGCTTCGGTGCCGGAACATATCCGCCCTCGCCCTGCACGACCTCGAGCACTATCCCCGCCACTTCTTCCGGCGGCGTCGTCGTTTTGAAGAGCCGGTTTTCGATCCATCTGATCACATCGCGGCTGATGGTCTCGTCGTCGGTCGGCATTTCATTTGCGAAGTGACGGAACTTATTGGGATACGGAATATGCACAACGTCGAGCGCCTGACGCATGAATCCGAGTCGCTGAGCTTTTCTGCTGGATGTCAGGCTGAGGGCACCGAGCGTTCTTCCGTGAAACGATCCGAAAAACGAGATGAATTTCTGCCGTCGCGTATGATACATCGCAAGCTTGAGGGCGGTCTCGACCGCCTCCGCGCCGCTGTTTGCGAAATGTGTTTTAGTCGGGCCGTCGATCGGCACGATCTCGTTCAGCTTCTTTCCGAGCTGCGGCATGTGCCGGTAATAGAAGTCAGTACCGCAGAGGTGGATCAGCTCACTGACCTGTTGCTGGATCGCCTTTACTATTTCGGGATGGCAGTGCCCGGTCGAGCAAACTGCGACGCCCGCGTTGCAGTCGAGAAATACGTTGCCGTCCGGGTCGGTGATCCACACTCCGCTGGCGTGATCGGCGACGAGCTTATAATCCGGCCTCGGATAACTCGGTGTCACATATTGTGAGTCGGCTTCGATGATCTCGCGCGACTTGGGGCCTGGTAGCTCGGTCTTGATACTGGGTCTTTGAAGTTCTGTTGTCGGTGTCATTAATTTTCTCCTCGTGAAGAGTGCGCGATTTCTCGCGTCTTTTGGCTAACGGGGTTACGGGCTGAAGCCCGCACTCAGAACGAATTGGAGAAAATTAGTCGCCGCCGAAGAGATCGGCGCGTTTGTCAGCGGGTCGTAGTTTGGCGATGCAGCGCGGCGTCATAGAATGGGCTAAATATAACAGACGCTGAGGGAAGTTTCAAAAATTGTTCGTGCGTGGAAGAATAAACTATGCAAAGTCCGAAGAAGCACACTAATAACCTGATAAACGAGACATCGCCGTATCTTCTGCAACATGCGCACAATCCCGTCGATTGGTACGCCTGGGGGGACGAGGCGTTCGCGAAAGCGAAAGCCGAGGACAAGCCGCTGCTGGTCAGCATCGGCTATTCAGCGTGTCACTGGTGCCACGTGATGGAGCACGAATCTTTTGAAGACGAAGCGACCGCGCGGATCATGAACGAGCATTTCGTTAACATCAAGGTCGACATGGAAGAGCGACCCGACGTCGATCAGATCTACATGACGTTTGTGCAGCTGACGACCGGAAGGGGCGGATGGCCGATGAATGTCTTTATCACTCCCGACAAACTTCCGTTTTTCGGAGGGACGTATTTTCCACCGGCCCCGCGCTACAACGTGCCTTCATGGCCGCAGATCCTAGAAAGCATCTCTGAAGCGTGGCGGGAGAAACGTGACGAGCTTTTAAGATCAGCCAACGAAATTCTGGGAGAGATCAGGCGTGTCGGGATATCTGCATTTTCATCGGCTGCAGTATCGGTAGACCAACTCGATGCCTCGTTTCAAAGTTTCACGCGTTCATTCGACAAAACGAACGGCGGATTTGGCGGCGCTCCGAAATTTCCGCCGTCAATGTCGCTCGAGTTTTTGCTTCGCTACTGGAAACGGACCGGTGACGAGAGTGCCTTGGAGATGGTGAAATTCACGGCTCGAAAGATGGCTGAAGGTGGAATCTACGACCAGCTCGGCGGCGGCTTTCACCGGTACGCCGTGGATGCCATTTGGCTCGTTCCGCATTTCGAGAAGATGCTATACGACAACGCGCAGCTCATTCGAATCTATTTACACCTTTTCCAGATCACACGTGACGAGTTTTTCAAACGAGTTGCGATCGAAACACTTGAATACGTAAAACGCGAGATGCTCGACGAAGCCGGCGGATTCTATTCGTCGCAGGATGCGGACAGCGAAGGCGAAGAAGGGAAGTTCTTTGTATGGACGCCTGACGAGATCATCGAGATCCTTGGCGAAGACGACGCGCAGGTCTTTAATTTTTATTACGACGTTTCGGTAGAAGGAAACTTCGAAGAGAAGAATATTCTGAACATTAGATACACCCGCGATGCAGCAGCGAAACCTTTGAAGCTCGATGAGCAGAAGTTGGACGATGTGATCGATCGGTGTAAACGCAAACTGTTCGAGCATCGCGAAAAACGGATCAAGCCATTCCGCGACGAGAAGATCCTGACCGGTTGGAACGGTTTGATGCTTGCAGCGTTTGCCGAAGCCGGGGCGATCTTAGGGAGTGACGATTATCTGGAAATTGCCAGGCGAAACGCGGACTTCATACTCGACCATCTTCAAGAGCCGACCACCCCGTCAGCCGAAACGGCCACCACCCCTCCGCAAACCAGGAGGGGAGTTAGGCTGCTTAGAACTTGGAAAGACGGAACGGCGAAGTTGAATGGATACATCGAAGACTATGCGAATCTCGCCGATGGGCTGATCGCGTTGTATCAATCGTCGGGGGAGATTCGGTACCTGGCCGAAGCGAAGCGTCTGGCGGATCTGATGATCACCGAATTCTGGGACGAGGAGAGCGGCGGCTTTTTTTTCACGTCGAATGATCACGAAGAGCTGATCGTTAGAAATAAGGACTTTTATGACAATGCTACTCCGTCCGGGAATTCAGCGGCGGCGGATGTTTTGCTCAGGCTCGCGAAATTCTATGGAGAGGATAAGTATGAAAGGTTCGCGACGACCGTTCTTCGCCTAGCGGCGGCACAGCTCGCGCGATATCCGCAGGGATTTGGCCGGGCCCTCTCAGGAATGGAATTTCATATTTCGCGCGTCAAAGAGATCGCGGTGATCGGTGAGCCTGGAAATGTATTGGAGCGTGAAGTGTTGGCGACGTACCTGCCGAACTCGGTCCTCGCATTTGCAAAGGATGCGGATCCAGACTTGCCGCTTCTTACAGACAAGCGAACTACGGATGGAAATCCCACCGTTTTCGTATGCGAGAATTTTGTATGTCAGCGTCCGGTGACGGAGGTGGAGGATCTGAAAGCTCTATTAGCCGAGTCGTGAGCCCCACGTCATTTAAACTGAAAAGGGCGTCGTCCGAAGACGACGCCCTGAATCTTCTGATAATCAAGCAGTCTTGATTATGGTTTTGCGTTGCTGTTAGCAGTGTTCATCGGCTTGTTGGCCGTTGCGTTCGCAGCGTTAGCTACCGAGTTAGCAGCAGTAGCTACCGAGTTAGCAGCAGTAGCAGCCGAGTTAGCAGCAGCGTTAGCTGCCGTAGCAGCTTGGTTCATAGCGTTGGCAACTGCTTTGTTAGCGTTTGCAGTCGAATTGTTGGCTGCGTCTCCGCCACAAGCCATACCCAAGGCGGTAAGCGCCAAAAGGGTTGATAGTGCAATAATTTTTTTCATGTCTAAAGGACTCTCCTGTCTTTCTCAAAGATTATACTTACTTTATTTTTACTTACTACCGCCTTTACAAGCGGCATTGCCCCAGAACGTTAAATTTTGGAACAAACGACAATATAGTCATCCGCCATACATTAGTCAACTCCTAAAACAGCGAAAGACAGGTTTTAGATAAGAATTTTAAGGGCCAAAAATTACCGTTTTATGGTCTTAAAACGAAAAAGCACCGACGAAAAGCCCGGTGCTTTTCCAATTTGCTCAGTTTAGGTCCTACGGCTTACGATTGGCGTTAGCATTCGCGTTCACGTTAGAACTCGGCCGATTGGCGTTCATGTTCGATGAGTTCGTGTTAACGGTTGCCATTGGTGTTGACATCGGTGTCGGACTCGCGACCGTGATGTTTGTCCGGTTTGTGTTGGTATTGTTAGCGGTATTGTTCGCGGCACCTCCGCATGCTGCGCCGAGCGCTCCGGTCGCGAGCACCGCCATTATTGCAATTTTTTTCATAAACTAATTATCTCCTGTCTTCTTCAAAGTTTAACTGATTATCTAACTGGTACAGCCGCAGGGCTGCCTGCTCCAACGTGAGGAATATTATTTTGGAACAAGGTCACTATAAATATCCGCCTGCGTCGAAGTCAAACGAAAAGATCCCTTCGAGTCGATAATTAGGCCCTTGTGTAACCTGGATTACCTTATCCACCGGCCGGTTACCGTTTCGTCCGAACTCTCGATATGCCGGCACACGGCGTTTCCCTCAGACAAAAGGTACATTCCAAAATATTGACTAAATCGTGTCCAAAAAGTTATCTTCACCATTGGGAATCCCGCCAGACGAAGGCGGATTTTTCGTTTAACTCCAACACCCTGTTCGCCTCTCAGCTTATCCCATTGTTATGAAAGTCTCCGGAGCTTCTCGAAACTCTGATGCCGGCTTGGGCGCCGGTCAGATAACCCTCGGGTTGTTTGGGTTGGTCGCGCCGGTCCTTACATTCCTATTGGCAGTTTCCAGGTTTCCGGATCCCGTAAAGATCTTTATCCTCGTTGCCCTCGCATGCGGGTACTCGTTCATTTGCTTTTGGGCGTTCCAAAAATCGCAGGAGAGCACGGAACCTGAGTTCCTTCGTGACCCGCTTGGCGAAACCGATCTCGAAAATGCTCTGCACTCGATAGGCGAAGCGAGCGAGTTCTTCGGAGCGTCGCTTAAACCAGCTGATCTCTTTCGCCTTGTGTCGAGCCGAGTAGCTAATGTGTTTCCTTTTTCCTGCAGTGCGCTTTTTGTCGAGAGCGAATCCGGAGATTCGCTTGAGATCGTCCAGGCTGAAGGATCAAACTCCGAAAAACTATTGAACGTGGTCCTTCCCATTGACCGGGGCCTTGC
>JANMUW010000063.1:0-17733 GCA_031392105.1 Acidobacteriota bacterium
CAGCCGCTTCGGCTGACGGGCTGGTTCTCTCTTGAAATGCGATCGCAGCCGGAGAACCACCCCCCCGGCTAATGCCGTACCCCTCCTTTGTACGGAGGGGAGTTATTTTTTCGCGTCTCTGCGTCTCGGCGGTAAATATCCGCGTTACTTAATCCAAAACACCCAACTCATCGAGCGCCGTCAACAGCTCCGAAGGATCGCGGTACACGCGATAGGCACCGGCGCTCGTCAATTCTTCTTCACCATACCCGCCGCTCAAAAGCCCGACGCTGAGCATCCCCGCACGCCGTGCCGCGAGGATATCCCAGACCGCATCGCCGACGACGTAACACTCGAGCGGCGAAACACCGAGACGCTGCTGGCACGCGAGAAAAAGATCCGGGGCAGGTTTCGCTCGGACGACGATGCCGCGATCGACCACAACGATATCGTCTCCGACGCCGAGAGCCTCGAGCGACTTGTCGATCTCCGGCCGTCGCCCTGAAGTCGCGATGCCGTACGTCACATTGTTATTTTTCAAAAATCGCAGAAGCTCGACGGCGCCGGTTAGCGGCCTTCGCTGCGGAGAGATCTGCATGAAGATCTCACCATGACGGTGCTGAAGCGATTCCGTTTCCTCAGTTGTAAGCTTGCGTCCAAGCTCGCGCGCAACGGCCCGTGCGAACAACCCGCCGCTCATCCCGATCCGCCGGTGTATCCGCCATCCGTCGATCGCCATGCCGGCCTCTTCAAACGCCCTCTGCCATGAGAATACGTGGGCATAGACCGTATCGATGAGTGTTCCGTCCAAGTCGAAAATTAGTGCATGCATGAGTTCAGTTTAGCACTGGCATATTGGTTTGATTTCACTTACTTACTCCACCTCAGCCGGGACGACTCAAAGTCTCAGTGAAAGTAATCGGAGAGAAGAGTCATTAGAGATAGGTGGAACGTCATTCTATCAGCGAAAGGAAGATCGGGTTCCCCAACGTTTCACACTTTTAAAAAGGAAGGATCACGAGATGGGAGATTATCCATTAATAGGTTTGATTATCGGGTACACATGCGTCGGAGTTTTCGTCGCAACCGCTTTCGCCGTTGTGCTGGACATGTTCGGTAGGGGCCGTCTTCCGAGCGACGTTCGAAGCATGCTTTACAAGGCCCTGGTAGTCGAGGTCGTTGTCATTTGCGTAGGATGGTTTGCGAGCATCGCCAAGTTCAACCCGCAGCCTGTTAAGGCCGAAATCGCCAATGAAGCAAAGCAGCAGGTAGTCGAAAAACAGGTAATACCCCTCGAGCATAAGATCGATCAGCTGCAAACTCCGGTGTACCTGCAGATCGCCGACGAATCACAAAGGCCGATCGCAAAACGCGTGACCGAGTCGCTCAAACAACTCGGCTTTAACGTCCGTGGAACAGAGAATGTCGGGCCAAAGAATTCGCCTTCGGCATCTGAGGTCCGCTTCTATTCCGGCAACGAACAATTTCCTGCGTATTCTCAGTCGATCTCAAACGCCATGAAGGCCGCAGGTCTCAGCGACGTACAGGTGAAACCATCGGACGATAAATCGTTTGGCGGGAACATCGAAGTTTGGATATCGAAGAGCGCCGAACCAACGATCAACGGCTTCAATTACGCGGTCGCCGTTAATCAGGACGACGTACTGAAAGACGCTCAGGTTCATCTTCAGGAAATGCTGCTCGACAAGAAATTACCGGATAGCTACATTCTCTATCGGCCTGAAGATCATTACCGAACGGTGCGCCTTTTCGCGACGCGCGAACAGGCCGACGAATTTATGCCGGTGGCCACGGCAATGAATAACACTGTGAGCGAACCGAAGCAGTTGAGTGTGTGGTGCCCGAGCCCGCGTTGGAACAAAGAAGGAAAGTTCTTCGCGTGCCAGTAGCCCGGCGATACCTTCGGCCGGATTATAATTTCCGGAGTAGCACTTTGCTCACACTCGCATCTCTCGCATTGCTTACGCCCATGACTGCGGCGGGACAGCAAGTTGCGGATACCGCGCTTTCGCCTGAGAAGATCAAGAACCGGCGGGGCACGCGAGCAGATCTCGCAAACCGCGACCGCGATATAATTCGCATATCCAGCCATTTTTCACGGCGACGGCGGGATTTGCACACGACGATCTGCCTACACCCTCCACGTTTCACTGATAGATCTTCATGGTTCAGAGACCGCCCCCGTCCGCGAGCTCGTGGCACGGGGATTGGATACTTGTCGCTGGATGCCGATATGGATTTTTTAAAAACAGATCTCACGACGGGGACCGATCTACGAGACCACGGCTCCGGCACCGGGCCCGAGCGCCGCCAGCGGCCCGTCTATGTCGATTTCATGCCGACCTGCAATAACGCGTGCCCCGCGGGCGAGAACATTCAAGCCTGGCTCTCACTTGCCCAGGCCGGCAACTACCGGGGCGCCTGGGAGCAGCTCGTCGAAGACAACCCTCTGCCCGCGATCCACGGTCGCGTCTGTTACCACCCTTGCGAGACTGCGTGCAATCGAGCCTTTGTCGACAATGCAGTGAGTATCCATTCCGTCGAGCGTTTTCTCGGCGACATGGCCATCGAAAATAACTGGCAGCTTCGGCGGCCGGAAACAACGAGCGGCCATCGCGTCCTCATCGTGGGTGCCGGACCCAGCGGGCTCTCCGCGGCATACCATCTCGCAAGACTTGGCCATTCAGTCACGATCTATGAGGCCGGTCCGGTGTCCGGCGGGATGATGGCGTTCGGGATACCGGCTTACCGCTTGCCGCGTGATGTCATACGAACTGAGATCCAACGGATCGAGCAGCTCGGCGTGACGATATGCCTTGACCGAAAGGTTACGGACCTAATTGAGGAGAAAGAAAAGGGTAATTTCAATGCGGTCTTCGTCGCGATCGGGGCACACATCGGAAAGAAGACCAACATCCCCGCGCGCGACGCCGGGAAGATCCTCGACGCCGTTACCTTTCTCAAGGACGTCGAACTCGGGTCGCGGCCGCAGCTCGGTCGGCGCGTCGCAATTTACGGCGGCGGGAACACGGCTATGGATGCCGCCCGCACCGCCAAACGTCTCGGTGCCGAAGAAGCTTTGATCATTTACCGCCGCGACCGCGAGCATATGCCGGCCCACGACTTCGAGGCGGATGAGGCCCTTAATGAGGGCGTCAAGATCCATTGGCTGCGAACGATTTCACATGTCGATTCGACGGCGATCACGGTTGAACGTATGGAGATCGTTGACGGCAAGCCCGTACCGAGCGGCAGCTTCGAAATGCTTGAGGCGGACTCTTTGATACTTGCTCTTGGACAGGAGACCGACACCAGCTTTCTGCGCGGTATCGCCGGCATAGAATTTAGTGAGGACGGCACGGTCGTTGTCGCATCTTCGATGATGACGGGTCACCCGGGCATCTTTGCAGGCGGTGATATGGTGCCGAGCGAGCGCACCGTGAGCATAGCAACCGGGCACGGAAAGAAGGCCGCAAGAAACATCCACGCGTGGCTCGCGTCCACCGACTATCAAAAGCAAGACAGTAACCCGCTCGTCACCATCGACCAGCTTCACGTCTGGTATCGAACAAAGGCCGATCCGACCGAGCAACCGCACATCGAGCCCGGCAATGCCGTCGCGAGCTTTGACGAGATCGTCGCCGGGTTGTCAGTCGAGGATGCACGTTACGAAGCCCAACGCTGCCTCTCATGCGGAAACTGCTTTGAATGCGACGGCTGCTTTGCCGCCTGCCCGCAGCATGCGATCACAAAGCTCGGCCACGGCCTGCGTTATGAATTCAATTACGAAGTGTGCACGGGATGCGGCGTCTGTTACGAGCAGTGTCCGTCGCACGCCATCGACTTAGTGGCCGAACCGGTAGGTGCTTGAAAATGGAACGACGACAATTCATCACGTTGGACGGCAACGAGGCCGCAGCTCACGTTGCATACCGTGTCAATGAGGTCTGTGCGATATACCCGATCACGCCTTCGTCGACTATGGCCGAACTCGCCGACGAATGGGCCGCCCGCGGCGTGACCAACATTTGGGGCAATGTCCCTGAGATCATCGAAATGCAGAGCGAAGGCGGCGCCGCCGGAACGGTACACGGAGCTCTCCAGACCGGTGCTCTGACGACGACTTTCACCGCCTCGCAGGGGCTCATGCTGATGCTCCCGAACATGTACAAGATCGCCGGTGAACTTACGCCGGCCGTGTTTCATGTCGCCGCCCGTAGCCTAGCTGCTCAAGCACTATCGATCTTTGGTGATCATCAAGACGTCATGGCGGCGCGCACGACAGGTTTTGCCATGCTTGCCTCGGCGAATGTTCAAGAGGCGCACGACATGGCTCTCATCGCGCAGGCTGCAAGCTTGAGATCGCGAGTGCCGTTCGTTCATTTCTTTGACGGGTTCAGAACGTCGCACGAGGTCAGCAAGATCGAGATTCTCTCCGATGAAGAGATCCGAAGCATGATCGACGATGAACTCGTCTTTGCCCATCGCGCTCGTTCGCTCAATCCCGACCATCCATTCATTCGAGGCACTGCGCAAAACCCCGACGTTTATTTCCAGGCGAGGGAAACCGTCAATCCGTTCTATGCGGCGGTTCCCGGAACTGTGGACCGCGAGATGCGGCGATTTGCTGAACTCACTGGACGGGCGTACGCGCCCGTACGATATTTTGGCGCCGATGACGCGACCCGCGTGATCGTCATTATGGGTTCGGGGGTGGAAACTGCGATTGAAACGACCGACCATCTCGTCGCAACAGGCGAAAAGGTCGGCGTCCTTCAGATCTCTCTGTTCCGTCCCTTTCCGGCGACGGAATTTCTCGCCGCAATGCCGTCAACCGCTCTCGAGATCGCCGTCCTCGACCGCACAAAGGAGATCGGTGCGATGGGCGAGCCGCTATACCAGGATGTGGTCGTGACCTTTGCCGAGGCGCTAACCAACGGGTCGATCGATCGGTTTCCGAAGATCATCGGTGGACGTTACGGACTCTCGTCAAAAGAGTTCACGCCCGCAATGGTCAAGGCCGTGTTTGATCACCTCACCACCGGAGTCGTGTCAAAGCACTTCACGGTCGGGATCAACGACGACGTGAGCCACACGAGCCTTGAGATCGATCCCGACTTCGGGCTCGATGAGGACGGATGGACACAGGCGTTGTTCTATGGCCTGGGGGCCGACGGCACCGTCGGTGCAAACAAGAACAGTATCAAGATCATTGGCGAGAATACCGATCTTTTCGCCCAGGGCTATTTCGTTTACGACTCGAAGAAGTCCGGTGCGAAGACTGTATCGCATCTGCGCTTTGGTAAAAGGCCGATACGAGCTCCTTACCTGATTACGTCCGCGGACTTCATCGCTTGCCATCAATTCGCATTTGTCGAGAACGGGGATCTTCTTCGGCTGGCAAAGCCGGGAGCGACGTTGCTGCTCAACTGTCCTCACGATGCTGACGAGATCTGGCCGAGCCTGCCTGCGCGACTGCGGACTGAGATACGGGACAAGAAGATCCGCCTATTTTCCATCAACGCAACAAAGGTGGCGCAAGAGGCAGGGATGGCCGGACGCATCAATACGATCATGCAAACCTGCTTCTTCGCATTGTCGGGGGTTCTGCCCCGCGAGGACGCCATCGTCGAGATAAAAAAAGCGATCAAAAAGACGTATGCGAAGAAGGGCGAGGCGGTCGTCGAAAAGAATTTTCGGGCCGTCGACCGAACGCTCGAGAACCTCGTCGAGGTAAATGTTCAGTCATGGACACCAGCTGCTTTTACGGAAACGCGTCTGCCTGCCGACAACATGCCGGAGTTTGTCCGCGATGTGACGCAAAAAATGATCGACGGTTTCGGTGACCATCTCCCAGTGAGCGCTTTGCCGGTCGACGGCACTTATCCAAGCGGTACATCAAAGTGGGAAAAACGGAACGTTTCCGACCAGGTCGCAGTGTGGGATCCTGACCTCTGCGTACAGTGCGGAAACTGCGGCTTTGTCTGCCCGCATAGTGTTATTCGCGCGAAGTTTTATCATCGCGACCGTCTGGACCAGGCTCCCGATAGATTCAAATCGGCACCGATCAATGCCCGCGGCTTCCCGGAGACGCGTTATACCCTGCAGGTCTATCTCGAAGATTGCACCGGCTGCAAGCTCTGCTATGAAGTGTGCCCGGTCGAAGCCACGACGGCGGGTGGGCCGAAGGCAATAAATATTTTGGAGAAGCCCGCCGATCTTGAACCTGCTCGACGCGAGATCGATTTCTTTGAGGGACTGCCCGTCAATGAAAAGTCCGGGGTCAACTACTCGACTGTGCATGGCGTGCAGTTTCTCGAACCGATGTTCGAATTCTCGGGCGCGTGTGCGGGATGCGGCGAGACGCCTTACATAAAAGTCCTCACACAACTGTTCGGCGACCGGCTTCTGGTCGCGAATGCCACGGGCTGTTCATCCATCTTCGGTGGAAACTTGCCGACGACGCCGTGGAGCGTGAATTCAAAAGGCCGAGGCCCGGCGTGGTCCAACTCACTCTTTGAGGACAATGCGGAATTCGGACTGGGAATGCGTCTCACTGCGGATAAGCATCTCGCCATCGCGCACCAGCTTTTAAGAGAACTTCAGCCCGAGATCGGCGAGGACCTTGTTGACGATCTCATCAACGCACCTCAGATTCTCGAAAGCGAGATCGACGCGCAGCGAAAACGCGTTTCGCTTCTCCGAAGCAAGCTCCCGGATCTCGACAGCCCGGCCGCGCGGCATTTGTCGTCGCTTGCCGACCACCTCGTCCGGCGGAGTGTGTGGCTGATCGGCGGTGATGGGTGGGCCTACGATATCGGCTCGGGTGGTCTCGACCACGCGATGGCGAGCGGCCGCAACATCAACGTCCTCGTTCTCGACACCGAAGTTTACTCGAACACAGGCGGTCAGAGTTCAAAGGCCACCCCGACGGCCGCTACGGCCAAGTTCGCCGCCGCCGGCAAACGCGTCGGAAAGAAGGACCTCGCTCTGCAGGCGATCTCTTACGGGAATGTTTATGTAGCGCAGATCGCGATGGGCGCGAATCCTCAGCAAACACTACTTGCTCTTCGCGAGGCGGAAGCCTACCCTGGCCCGTCGCTCGTTCTCGCTTATAGCCATTGCATAGCTCACGGAATCGAAATGGAAAAGGGCCTCGACCAGCAAAAGCTCTCGGTCGCGAGCGGCTACTTTCCGCTGATCCGCTACAATCCGATCCTCCGCAAGAACGGACAGAACCCGTTCGTTCTCGATTCGCCGAGGCCGACGATCGCTCTTCGTGAATACGCCTACAACGAGCTCAGGTACAAGAGCCTTGTCGCGTCAAACCCCACCGAAGCAGAACGCCTCATGCAGCTCGCCCAAGAGATAGTCGATCTCCGCTGGAAGACGTACGAGGACATGGCAACGCTCAGCGCAGGCTCATTCCAGCCGATGTATTGATTTCTGGGTTGTGGCTCCGCTCGGATCGCGACACGATTCGCCCGCATGCACTTAGCGGTGGCGTTCACGCCACGGTTAGGATAACGAACCAAATCGCGTAGCGTAGTGACCGCATTAAGATCAGTTGCCCTGACGCGGCATAACAAACTTTTGTCGGCAACCGTGGCCTGAAGACCACGGCTAAATGCGTTTGACCGCTAGGCGGTCTAACCCAACGGGGATAGCACAATGGCCGGAACCGTTTACGCGCAGATCACTCTCATATCCCGTCCGTAGTTTCAATTGGCCAGGACTTCTCGTAGAATGAAAGCTCCATATGACCTACGTACGATCTACTTTCCGTCACCCCGTACTGCCGAAGAACGATCTCGGCTACACCGTCGACTATTACGAAGGCTCGCTCTCGACGCTCTGCGCCGGATGCGGGCATGATTCGATCAACGCAGCGATCGTCGAGGCGTGCTGGGAGTTGAATATTGAGCCGCATAAGGTGGCGAAACTCTCGGGCATCGGTTGCTCTTCGAAATCGCCGGCGTATTTTTTGTCGAACTCGCACGGGTTCAATTCGGTGCACGGCCGGATGCCTTCGGTCGCGACGGGTGCGAATCTCGCGAACCGCGATCTGATCTATTTTGGTGTCTCGGGCGACGGCGATACGGCGTCGATCGGGATGGGGCAATTTGTTCACGTCGTCAGGCGAAACCTGAACATGGTTTACCTGGTGATGAACAACGGATGCTACGGCCTGACGAAGGGACAGGATTCGGCGACCGCCGACGTGGGTTCGAAGTCGAAGGCCGGATCCGTGAACCTGTTCGAAGCGATCGACCTGGGTTCGCTTGCCATTGAATTGGGCGCGACATTTGTCGCCCAAAGTTTCTCGGGTGACAAAGAACAGCTCACGCCACTCCTCAAAGCTGCGATGAAGCACAAGGGCTTTGCTTTTTTGAATGTCATTTCGCCGTGCGTAACCTTTAACAACAATACCGGTTCGACGAAATCCTACGACTACGTCCGCGAGCATGTCGAAGCGACCGCGACGATGGACTTTGTCCCGATGATGCGCGAGATCACCGCTTCGTACGAAGCGGGATCGGTGAATGATCTGCTCATGCACGACGGTTCGAAGATCCGTTTGCATAAGCTCGCGAAAGATTGGGACCCGTTCGAAAGAAACTCGGCGATGAATGCGATTCATCGCGCGAAGCAGAAAGGCGAGATCCTTACCGGGCTGCTCTACATGGATAAAGATTCGAGCGAGCTTCACGAGATGCTGAAGACCTCTCACACGCCGCTGAATTCGCTGCCGAAGGATGTCGTGTGTCCGGGTAGTGATGCATTGGCGAAGTTGAATTCTTCATTGCGGTAAGAAAGAAGGAACCACGAAATGACACGAAACACACGAAAAGGAAAATTCGTGTGTTTCGTGTTTCCTCGTGGTTCAGTTCTTTAGCAACTCCGCGATCTCGGCGTTAAAAAAAACGATTTCACGCAAAGTTCGCAAAGTAAATCGCTTTAGCCTAAAATCATTTCGTCCAATTCCGCCGCCATAATATATGAACTTCGGCTTCATCATCGACAACCGAAAATGTATCGGCTGCCATGCCTGTACCGTCGCCTGCAAAGCCGAGCACGAAGTCCCCGTCGGCGTAAACCGTACGTGGGTGAAGTACATCGAAAAGGGATCGTTCCCCGATACGCGAAGATTGTTTTCTGTCATGCGATGCAATCACTGCGCCGATGCGCCGTGCGTCGAGATCTGCCCTGTCGAATCTTTGTTCACTCGCAAGGACGGCATCGTCGATTTCGATGACCGCCGCTGCATTGGCTGCAAGGCATGCACGCAGGCTTGCCCGTACGATGCGATCTACATGCACCCGGACGAGCACACATCGGCGAAATGCAATTACTGCACGCATCGTGTCGACATCGGTCTCGAGCCCGCGTGCGTCAATGTTTGCCCCGAACACGCGATCATCTCGGGCGACATGGACAATCCCGAAACTGAAATATCTCGCTTGTTGGCGCGTGAGACCGTCAGCGTACGAAAGGCTGAGAAAGGGACTAGTCCGAAACTTTTTTATATCGACGGCGACAAGGCTTCGCTCGATCCGGGCGAGGCGAATCCGGGGACCGATTACATGTGGTCGAGCCAATCGCGCGGTGTCGGACATTACGCGAAGTTTGCAGAAGAGCGAGTGAATTCTAACGCGTTCGTCCAAATCGAGCGCAAAGCGCCGTCGAGCACCGTCGCCGCAAGCAGCCATGCAGGCAAGATGCCTGCGGACCAGTCCGCTCGCCGCGTATACGATGCACCGGGAAAAGGCGTGCTATGGGGTTGGGAAGTTTCTGCGTACATCTGGACGAAGGCGATCGCTGCCGGTGCGTTTTTGATTCCGATACTTGGCGGATTCTTTGTTAATGTTCCGTCGACTGCAAAGTGGATCGGTGCGATCACCGCGTTCGTATTTCTCGCCGCTACGGGAATTCTTCTGATCATGGATCTCGGACGTCCCGATAGATTCTTGTATGTGCTGCTTCGTCCACAGTGGCGTTCGTGGCTGACCCGCGGAGCATACATAATCACCGCGTACGGCGGATTGCTCACAGCATGGATCGCCGCATCGTATTTCGGATTTACCACGGCGTTGAAATTCATCGAACCACTCGCTATCGCGTTGGCGTTGCTGTCCGCCGTTTACACCGCATTCCTTTTCGCACAAGCAAAGGGCCGCGACTTCTGGCAATCGCCGATGCTCGGTCTGCACATGATAGTCCATTCGCTTATGGCGGGACTCGCCGTGTTCCTGATCGCTTCGCTATGGATTGCAGTGAGTGTCGACTTCGTAATGGCATTGACGTTCGCAACCTTTGTGACGATCGTCGTGCATCTGATCACGCTCGCGATCGAGATGACGACTACACATTCGACGGAAGACGCGCACACGGTTGTGAAGATGATCACGAGCGGACAATTCAGCCGAGCGTTTTGGTTGGGCATGATATTGGTCGGAAACGTTTTGCCGATGTTTTTGCTTTTGACAGGAAATGGTTTTGGATTTGCGCTCGCCGGAGTATTGATTTTGGCCGGGCTTTATGTCGGCGAACGGATCTGGGTGAAAGCGCCGCAACTAATCGCGTTGAGTTAGAAGTGCGTCCCGAGGGGACGCCGAGGGTTTTCGTCGCGATAGCGACGCCCGAATTTAGCCGTGGGCCTTAGCCCACGGTATTTTGACAACACGGACGGCGTCGCGTAGCGACGCACGAATAAGATGGCAAATACATACTCCCAATGTTTCTACCATTTCGTTTTCAGCACGAAGGAACGAGCGAGATTCATCTTTCCAGACATCGAAGACCGGATCTGGGCTTATATCGGTGGCATCGCGAAAAAGCACAAGATGTCGGCAGTCCGAGTGGGCGGCATAGAAGATCACATCCACGCCCTTGTTATGGCAAAACCATCATGGGCGCCGAGCAACATCGCCCAACTTCTCAAGGGCGAGTCGTCGAAGTGGATCCATGAAGAATTCGAAGACTTACGCCGGTTTGGATGGCAGGATGGATATGCCGTTTTCACTGTCAGCAAATCGATCGTGCCGAAGGTGGTCGAGTACATAAAGAATCAGCGTGTTCATCATTCGACGAAAACATTCGAGGAAGAGTACCTGGAGCTACTGCAATTGCACGGGGTCGAATATGATGACCGGTTCTTATATGGTTGATTCGTGCGTCGCTGACGCGACGCGGTTTTTCGCGTCGTCGTAACCGTGGGCTAGGGCCCACGGCTAAAGTCGAACGTCGCTATTGCGACGAAGAAAAGAGGAATAACAACCTATCCGTGGGTTAAACCTACGGCTAAATTCGAACGTCGCTATCGCAACGAAAACAATTGTGATGAAACACAAACCCTCATTCATCGAATCACTCGCCGAGAAACTTCACCTGATCCCGAATCTTCACGGTGCGAATCACGATGCTCTTCCGCCGATCGTCGGGCCGGGAAAACTCACCGATTATCCGCCACCCGAGAAGTGGGATGATTGGACCGAGTACGAGGCAAAGAGCGGGCAAAGAAGGGAAAAGAAGAACTACATGATAATCCCGACGACCTGCTTCAATTGCGAAGCCGGATGCGGGCTGCTTAGCTACGTCGATAAAGCGACGATGAAGGTGCGAAAGTTCGAAGGCAATCCGTATCACCCGGGGAGCCGCGGTCGGAATTGCGCGAAGGGGCCGGCGACGATCAATCAGATCGACGACGTCGATCGCATTCTCTACCCGCTGAAACGAAAAGGGCCGCGCGGCGGCGGGGAATGGGAGCAGGTTACGTGGGACCAGGTGCTCGATGAGATCGCAGCGAAGATTCGAACTGCGCTGAAAGAAGACCGGCGGAACGAAGTCGTATATCACGTCGGACGTCCAGGTCACGAAGGATTTATCGATCGCATTCTCCAGGCGTGGGGCGTCGACGGGCACAATTCGCACACGAACATTTGTTCGGCCGGTGCAAGATTTGGTTACGCGATCTGGCAAGGTGCGGATCGTCCGTCGCCTGATCACGGAAATGCGCAATTCATTCTACTGATCAGCGCACATCTCGAATCCGGACACTACTTCAACCCGCACGCGCAGCGGATCATTGAAGGCATGATGAACGGTGCGAAGCTCGCTGTCATGGACACACGACTATCGAATACTGCGTCGATGGCGGATTATTGGATGCCGACATATCCGGGCAGCGAAGCGGCGGTGCTGCTCGCGATGGCGAAGATCATCATCGAGGAGAAGCTTTATAATGAAAAGTTTTTGCGCGATTGGGTGAACTGGCGGGAGGCGTTGGAGGAGATGAGGAAGAACTCCTCTCCTTCCGAAGGAGGGGTGGCAGCCGCTTCGGCTGACGGGGTGGTTCTCTCTTCCACAGACGATAAGGGCTCCGAGGAGAGGAGTCTGGTTGACGAACTCACATTTGATGACTTCATTAAGGAGTTATCGAGCTTATACGCGGACTACACACCCGAATTCGCCGCGCAGGAAAGCGGTGTGCCGGCAGCAACTATTATCGACGTCGCACGGCAGATCGGGCGCGCCGGGACGCGATTTTCATGTCATAACTGGCGGTCAGCGGGCGCCGGAAATCTCGGCGGCTGGGCGGTTGCGAGATGTTTACATTTTCTGAATGTGCTGACGGGAAGCGTCGGCACGGTCGGCGGAACATCGCCGTCGGCGTGGGGCAAATTCAAACCCGCCGGATTCTCGACACCACCGGCGCAGAAGTTCTGGAACGAGCTTCACTTCCCGCTTGAATATCCGCTCTCGCATTACGAGATGAGTTTCCTGCTGCCGCATTTTTTGAAAGACGGGCGCGGAAAGATCGACACTTATTTCACACGCGTCTTCAATCCGGTGTGGACTTACCCCGACGGATTCTCGTGGATCGAAGCTTTAAGCGATCCCGAAAAGATCGGGATGCATATCGCACTCACGCCGACGTGGAACGAGACGGCGTACTTCGCCGATTACGTTCTGCCCATGGGCCTCGCTAGCGAGCGGCACGATCTGACGAGCTACGAAACGCATTCGGGAATGTGGGTCTCGTTCCGGCAGCCGGTGCTGCGCGAAGCGGCGCGGAAGATGGGACGCGAGACGCAATTCACCTACGAAACAAATCCCGGCGAAGTCTGGGAAGAGGACGAGTTCTGGTTCGAGCTTTCATGGCGGATCGATAAGGACGGCGATCTCGGCATCCGTAAGCATTTCATCTCGCCGTATCGCGAAGGCGAAAAGATCACTATCGACGAGTACTACCAATACATTTTCGAGAACACGAAGGGCTTGCCCGAAGTCGCCGCGAAGGAAGGACTGACGCCGCTCGATTACATGCGCAAGTACGGAGCGTTCGAGGTTGAGAAGGCTGTTTACGAAAAGCATATGGACCTCGTCCCGCTAACCGATCTCAAAGATGACGAGATCGACGCGGCACGTGGCGAGATAAAAAAGGACGGCAAGCTTGTCGCGATCATCGCCGACGGAAAAGCACGTGTCGGATTCAACACTCCCTCAAAACGGCAGGAGCTTTTCTCGAAGACGACCGTCGATTGGGGCTGGCCTGAATATGCATTCCCGACATACGTGAAAAGTCATATTCATCCGGACAGTCTCGGGCCGAATGAGATCGTGCTCGTTCCAACGTTCCGGTTACCGACGCTTATTCATACGCGAAGCGGTAATGCGAAGTGGCTCGCCGAGATTTCGAATCGTAACCCGTTGTGGATGCACACTAGCGATGGAGAACGATGGCGTATCAAGACCGGAGATCTCGTCCGCATCTCCACCGAGATCGGATATTTCGTGAATCGTGCGTGGGTGACCGAGGGAATGAGGCCCGGCGTCGTCGCGTGCTCGCATCACATCGGACGTTGGCGCCGTTCTCAGGACGCGAGCAATAATCGCTGGTCGACCAATCAAGTCACAATAAAAGAACAAGAGCCTGGCAAATGGAAGATGCATGTCGTCGAAGGAATCGGTCCGTACAAGAGCGATGATCCGGACACGTCGCGTGTCTTTTGGACCGATGGCGGCGTACATCAAAACATCACGTTCCCCGTCCATCCTGATCCCGTCAGCGGAATGCACTGCTGGCATCAGAAAGTGACGGTCGAAAAAGCCCAGCCCGGCGATAAGCATGGCGATGTCTTTGTCGATACGAACAAGTCGTTCGAGATCTACAAGCAATGGCTCGCGATGACGCGCCCGGCACCCGGACCGAACGGCTTGCGTCGTCCGCTCTGGCTCGCCCGTCCGTTAAGACCGACGGAAGAAATGTTTTATGTGAAGTAGTCAGAATTCAGAATTCAGAAGTCAGAAGTCAGAAGTCAGAATTCAGAATTCAGAATTCAGAAGTTGGAGTCAGTAGGCTGCAGACAAATCGAAAAATCGAGGCGTGAGATTTCTTCGGATCTCGAATCTAACATCTATCATCTCGAATCTATTCGGAAGAATGTTCTCGAATAGATAAGAGATTCTAGATTCGAGATGATAGATGTTGGTAGACTGGACCTTATGAGTCTGAAAGAACAAATAATCTCCGACCTGACCGTCGCTATGAAGGCAAAAGATGCCGGGCGTCTTTCCACATTGAGAATGGTCAAGGCCAATCTTATGAACCGCCAGATCGAAAAGGGCGGCGAGCTAACCGACGAAGAAGTAACAAAGGCTCTACAGTCGCTCGTCAAGCAGCGACGCGATTCGATCGAGCAATACGAGAAGGCCGGGCGTTCCGATCTTGCGGAGAAAGAAGCTGCCGAGATCTCACACATCGACGCTTATCTGCCGCAGGCTGCGTCGGCTGACGAGATCAATGCTGCTGTCGATGCCGCAGTCGCCGAAACCGGTGCGTCGTCGATTAAAGATATGGGCACAGTCATGAAAGCGGCGATGGCAAAACTCGCGGGAAAATCGGCTGATGGTAAGCAGGTAAGTGAAGCGGTGAAGGCGAAGTTGCGCTAACTAATGCCGGGTCGATGAAATCTGTTTAAATTGCCTCCACGTTCACGTGGAGGTCACTGTTCAAAACAAGGAAGGCTTTAGCCGAATTAAAAATCATTCGCTTAAAGCCTTCCTTGTTTGCTTCGCATCCATTAGCTCAAGCTAGCGGCAATTTAAAAAGAGGGAAAAAGCGTATGCGATGATCGCTTAACCGCCCTACCCAAAAATATTCCTCACCTTTTCAATAAACGACTCATCCATGAACGCGGTATCTTCGACCTCGGCGAGTTTTTCGAGAAGGTTCCGCTGTTCTTTGGTCAGCGTTTTCGGAGTGATGAGAGTCACGGCGACGAACAGGTCGCCTTTACCACGGCCACCGAGAGCCGGCATCCCCTGAGACTTAAGACGAAACACTGTTCCGGTTTGCGTACCAGCCGGGATCTTAAGATCCTCCTCACCGTTCAACGTCGTTACTTTTATCTCAGTACCGAGAGCCGCCTGTGCGAACGACAGTGGAACGGCGGAGTATAGATTCGCTCCTTGGCGTTCGAACGTGTCGTGCTCCTTGACGTGCAGAACGACGAACAAGTCACCCGACGGGCCGCCATTGACACCTGCTTCCCCTTCGCCGGTAACGCGAAGCCGTGAACCGGTTTCGACACCGGCGGGAATTTTTATCTCGAGAGATTTCTCTTTCTCAACGCGTCCCGCGCCCCTGCACTCCTTACAGGGATTTCGAATGATCTGGCCCTTCCCCTGACAGTTCGCGCAAGTACGCATCACACTGAAAAAGCCCTGTTGATATCGCGTCTGCCCGCTCCCGCTGCAAGTGATGCAAGTTTCAGGCGAGCTTCCCTTTTCGGCACCGCGGCCGTCACACTCGGCGCATTTCTCGAGACGCGGTATTCGAAGTTTCTCTTCCTTCCCTGACGCAGCTTCTTCGAGGGTGATCTCAAGATCGTAACGCAGATCCGAACCGCGCTGTACCGTCGAGCGCGTTCGGGCTCGCCCACCGAACATATCGCCGAACCCGAAGAGATCGAAAATGTCCTCGATGTTCGAAAATCCGGGATCGAAACCGCCGCCGCCCATCCCCGAATGGCCGAAACGGTCGTATTGCGCACGCTTCTGCGAATCGGAAAGAACCGCATAAGCCTCGGCACATTCCTTGAATTTTTCCTCGGACGCTGCGTCGCCGGGGTTCTTGTCGGGGTGATGCTTCACCGCAAGCGTTCGATAGGCACGTTTTATCTCAACTTCGGTCGCCGTGCGGCCAATACCTAAAACTTCGTAATAATCTCTCTTTGCCATGGAATCCATCTGAGATCTCAAATTTGAAATTTGAAATCTAAAAGGCGCCAGCTCAAACCTTTGAACTGACGCCAAATGTTATTGTACCGAACCTGTCAACCCAGACTCAAGTCGACATCGGATTTTGGATTTTGGATTTTGGATTTTGGATTTCGAGTTACGGAAGCGGCTATGCTCACTGGTCTCGGGACGCTCTGCGGGAAAATCCGCAATCCGAAATCCGCAATCCCAAATCGCTACGCCGGTGTCATCATCGCCGCGGTGATCCGGCTGGCGGTCTCTTCAACACGAACCAGTACGAGCCCGATTTCCGTTACATCCTCGGTGAATAGCGATTCCTCGGCCTGATTCAGCACGCCGTTGATCTCCATCTGTTCGTCCGTCGTGAACGAACGGCCGAATTCGGCCATCGCCTTTCGGGCGTTCTTGATCATGTTGTCGAGGCGGTTTCGCTGCATGATGAGCTCGCGTTCCTCGCGATCCTTGTCGGCGGACGTCTCGGCTTCGCTGATCAGCCGTTGGATCTCATCTTGAGCAAGTCCTGACGAAGGCGTGATCTGCATCGCTTGTTCGAGCCCGGTCATCTTGTCCTGGGCAGAAACATTTACAATTCCGTTCGCGTCGATCTCGAACGAAACGTCGATTTGCGGGACACCGCGCGGTGCGGGCGGGATTCCAACGAGCTCAAATTTCGTCAAGCTTCGGTTGCCGCTCGCGATCTCGCGTTCGCCCTGCAGAATGTGTATCTCGACTGACTGCTGATTATCGACAACCGTCGTGAACGTCATCGTATTCTTCAGCGGGATGGTCGAGTTGCGCGAAATGAGTTTGACGAACAATCCGCCGCGGGTCTCGAGACCGAGGCTAAGGGGCAGCACGTCGAGAAGAACGATGTCCTTGACGTCGCCCGTCAGTACGCCGCCCTGGATCGCCGCTCCCATTGCGACAACTTCGTCCGGATTGATCTCGGCCGAAGGTTCTTTGCCGAACACCTCGGTAACCGTTTTCGCAATGATCGGCGAACGAGTTTGTCCGCCGACGAGAATTACTTTGTCGATGTCGGACGGCTGTAACTTTGCATCCCACAGAGCCTTCTGGCACGGCTCAACCGACATGTCGACGAGATCTTTTACTAGCTCTTCGAACTTCTCGCGGGTGAGATTTGCGTTGATGTGCTTGGGACCGCTTGGGTCAGCCGCGATGAACGGGAGACTGATGTTCGTGTCCTTGAGGCTGGAGAGTTCGCACTTAGCACGCTCGGCCGCCTCCTTCAAACGCTGGAGCGCGAGCCTGTCGTCTTTGAGGTCGACGCCGTGCTCGGTCTTGAATCCGGCGAGCAGCCAATCGATGATCCGCTGGTCGAAATCTTCACCGCCGAGGAACGTATTACCTGACGTCGAAAGAACTTCAAACACGCCGTCGTTGATCTCCAGAATCGAGATGTCGAATGTACCGCCGCCAAGGTCATAGACGGCGACCTTTTCGGTCTTC
>JANMUW010000105.1:0-4697 GCA_031392105.1 Acidobacteriota bacterium
TGCGGAACGATCGCTGTAACGCCGGTGCGGATATTATCGCCTCGGATGATCGTGGCTTGACCGACGGTGACGCCGGCGATATCGGTGATCGAATTTAACTGGCCGGTCGGGAGAACGCCGATCTTTATGCCGATGTCGCGAACGCGCGGACGCTTTTCCTGAGCGACGGCGACTTGGGCCAAAAGTATGGCAAAACTAATGGCGACGATCAGCTTGAACCAGCGTAGCATAATTTTTGCGTTCACGCCGCCCGCTCACGCAGGCGGTTCCGACTTAGACCTTCGCAAACGTCAGTCCGGTCTGTCCCTGGTACTTACCGCCCCGATCTTCGTATGACACGCCGCAATCTTCGTCCGATTCGAAAAACAGGATCTGTCCGATGCCTTCATTTATATAAACGCGGAGCGGCAGATTGGCGAGATTTGCGATCTCGACGACGAGTCTGCCGGTCCAACCGGCCTCGAGCGGAGTCGTGTTGACGAGAAGTCCGGCACGAGCGTATGTCGATTTTCCGAGTGCGATGCCCGTCACGTTGCGCGGGATTCGAAACGTCTCGACCGTCACGCCGAGACCATAGTGATGGCCCGGAAGAAGATAGTACTTTGCTCCGTCTTCGGCGGTTCGCAGTGGTGGCTCGATCAAAGACGAGGCCTCGTCGAAGCGTTTGGGATCGATCTCGTCGCCGTACACGGATGAGAAGATCCTGAAACCGTCATCGGCAAGCCGCATGTCATAGCCATAGCTCGAAGCCCCGGCTGATATTATCCGGCTGCCATTCACTTCGCGGACAAGTTCAGGCAGAAACGGGTCGATCATTTGCCTCTCATCGGCCATTCGCCGAAGCCACAGGTCGGATTTAATCGTCATAAAAAAGAAAGGTGATAAGAAAAATAACTTATCACCTTAGAAAGAAATTTCCCAAATGGCTAAGTTTATCCGCCGAACGCGCTGATCTTCATCGTACCGTCTCCGACGGTAAATTTGAGTGCCGGACCGCCGACTCCGGATTTCGCGACGATAGACTTATCAGTAAACTCGGCCTTACGAACTCGCGGGCGAAATCCCAGGAATCCATTCTCAATTTTCCCCGTGCGCAAGATGGTCGCATCGAACTCAGCATTGATGCCGTTCGGAAGGTGGATGTTCATATCTCCGCTTGCAAGTTGAACGTCTGCGAACCTTCCGCGCCAGCTCGGAGTCGGAACAGTCAGATCGACGGTACCTTTGCCGAACACAGCGAGAATGGATCCGCCCTTGAGATCGAGCTTCGCGTTCGTTTCGAGATAATTGAGCCTGAATGTTCCGTCCACACCGGTGATGAACAGATCGCCGCGTCCGCCGTCTATCTCAAGATCGCAGTATTGAGGTACCTTGATGACGTAATCGATCCTGAACGGCAGGCCAAGAAGTTGTTTCGGGAACTTTTTACCAAGCTTCTTCATGAACGCCTTGTCGTGCGTGCCAACGCTTACGATCCCGGTTCGTCCGAGGCTTTCCTCAAGAACGAATGTCGAAACCTCACTTAGCTTCGCGAGGTCCGCCTCGCTATTCGCGGTGACTTCGATCTCCGCGGAGATCTCGATCTCTCGATTCTTCCAGCCCTCGATACGGATCGACCCGACCGGTGCTCCTTTGACAGAGAGCGTTCCTCCCACACCGAAATCGAACTTGTCGGTTTTGTAGGTCGTCCTTTTGAGGAGCGGCTGTGATTGAGAAAGTGCGGTGATCGAATAGACGGCCACCAAAAAAGCCACCAAAAGAGCGTGTTGTATTTTCATTGATTTAGATCGAGCGGAAAGATCGGACAGGCCGTTCTTATCTTACGGCGAAGGAGTGATGGGGTCAACAACTTTCTAGGTTAGCGTCGGATGAAGGCGATCGTGCCGCGTTGATTCGTAACTGTAAGATACGAGCTGCCGTCACCGACCTGTCCCGTCACTCGCCGGCCGTCGCCGACGAAGCGCATGTTGCCGCTCGAGAATGATCCGAGGTTTATGCTGCGGGTCGATGGCGCTGTAGCGATGAGCTTGAATGACGAGTTGAACGGCACGCGAAGGTTGATGTCTCCGCTCATCGAAGTAAACCGGTAATTTCCACCCGACTGAATATCACCATCGAAGAAAATGTTGCCGATCCCATTTTCCGCCGATACCCACTGAGCACTGATGTTCGTCAGGGTGATGTCGCCGTCACTCGAGATCTTTGCCCGGACGAGAGCACCGCGGACGCTGCTTACATTAAGATTGCCAACTTTTGTTTCGATGTCGACCGCCGCGTCGAAGGGAACGCGAATCGTGAAATTTACGCTACCGACATCAGTACGGCCATAGTTGTCCTTCACCATGTTGATGAGGAT
Source organism: Acidobacteriota bacterium (assembly GCA_031392105.1). Lineage (GTDB taxonomy): Bacteria > Acidobacteriota > Blastocatellia > Pyrinomonadales > Pyrinomonadaceae > OLB17. The sequence continues at coordinate 2,357 of JANMUW010000105.1, forward strand.
CGTTCCGTTCAGGATCTGGGGATTGATGGCTGCGGCAGGCGTTTCAAGATACGCCTGGATCTGAACTTCCGAGCGATTCCAGCCTTCGACCGTGACGGTGCCCGAACGGTTTGTAAGAGTAAGGCGAACATTCTTGGTCGCAGGGTATGTTTGTGAAAACCTACGTTGTGCCGAGACGTCGGAAGGCGCAAAGAAAAAAACTACGCTCAACAGAAGAAGAATCGTAGTTTTCCCGGCGAAATAGTAGAAGCAATTTTTCAAAACACGGGCCATTTGCCAACAAAACTAAAGGTCAGAAAATTCGCGAAGCAGGTCCATCTTGTCATTGAGGACAGTATCAAGCATTTCCCCGGTCAGGTCGTCGTCCGGGTTCTCCTGCAGAATGATCGTATATTCGCTGACCGACTCGTCTATAAGATTCAAATTCCTGTCAAAGGCATCGCGCATCTTCGCGTCCCACTGGCCTCGACGTTCCTGTACGCGTCTCGTCCAGTAGTCGATCGCTGCCTGTTGTTCTATCATTCGTCGATCTCTAGCTTGCTGCGGCGTATCGGTTAATCCGATCTTGCTAAAGATCTTTTCAAAAGTTGTTTGCGACGCAGCGGAACGGGTCGTGAAATCCTCACCCGAAGGTTCGAAATAATTTCGGATCCCGACGATCGTAAGCAGGGAACTGATAACGGCAATTGCGAGAACGCCCGCACCGGCCTGAGAGAACGTCAAATTCCACCCGCGCGAAAGCCAGCCTTTTTTCGGTTCTTCGATTACTTCAGGCTTGATCTCACTTTCGATCAGATTGTTAATGCGGCACCAGAGAGCTTGTGAATTGGGCGGGATTATCTCGGAAGGGACATTGTCGCGACAGGAGTCAAGAATAACAGAGAAGTCTTCGCAGATTTTCGCACAGCCTGCGCAGACACTCAGATGGGTCCGCATGCTTGCTGCCTCAACATCACCCAACTCGCCGTCGAGATACGTGCTGATATTTTCCTGACACTCCGTGCAATTCATTTCTCTAGATAACGGTTTGAGACCCCGTCCAACCACACCCGCCTTGTTCGCTTTTCAATCTAGATAGATTAACCGTTACCGGAAAGGGTTGCCTTCTGCCGAACTTCTGTGCGCATTGCGGGTTAATACCTCTAAACGCAACTCAACGGGCAGAGCATCGGACGCCCCGCCGGCAACTATTATTACCGTGAATTAATCTTTTTCTTTTATCAACAGCCCGCGCAGCTTAAGCCGCGCTTTATGAAGCTGCGATTTTGAAGTACCGACCGAGATGCCCATCATTCGGGCGACTTCCTCGTGCTCGTAACCTTCGACATCGTGCAGCACGAAAACGTTTCGATAACCATTTGGCAACGCGGCGATGGCTTTCTTAAGGGCGATCCGATCGACGACCGGCATTTTATTTGGGTTCGCGGTGCCGTGCACAGTCTGCTCGGGCATTTCACCGTCGTCAGAAACTTTCTCGTTCTTCACACTGCGTCGGCGAAAGTGCATAAGCACCTGGTTAACCGTTAGCCGGTGCAGCCAGGTGGAGAATGCCGAATCACCTCTAAAGCTTCCTGCTTTGCGAAACAATTGTATGAAAACTTCCTGGGTAAGGTCCTCTGCCTCGGACGTGTTGTTCGTCATCCGCATCGTCAAACTGAACGTTCGACGGTGGTAGCGTTGATAAATGACCTCGAAAGCTGCAAGATTGCCGTTTGCAGCAAGCTGGCACAACGCAAAATCAGACGCGTTCGAATCGAATGCGACGGCTTGCTTAGACGGCAGAACTTTTGAGACAGGCGCGTGAAGAAGCGGAAGTTCGGCTGCATCCTCGAAAGCAAAGGCGGCGTCTTGTTCAATAGCCGCGGTGCTTGAGTCCATAGTTACTCCTGGAAAACTACCGGGATTTAATACTTCGTCCGCGTCTATGATGAGCCACCTCCGGATACAAGTTGCATTGCCACCGGAGAATTTTATGACGAATCGCCAAAAAGGTAAAGACAAATATGGCTTAGCTTTGCGTTAGGACTGTTCTCACGCTGTGCCCGGGTCGAACAGCCGGGTGAATATCCTCGATGCATTAGACCGGATCGTCTCGAAAACGAAAAGGACGGACATTTCTGCCCGTCCTCCGCTCGCCTTTAGCGACAGACTACTTTTTACAGAAGCCTTCCTTGCCCTTGGTTACTACGACGCAATTGGTCTCCTTCTCGAAGCCCTTCATTCCGGTATCTGCACCGGACGCCGCTTTGATCGTTTCGGTCTTGCCGCCACGCGTAAATTCAATGACGTCTCCCTTGGCTGTCCCTTCGTAAGTTTTCGGGCCATCGAGATCGGCGATCTC
>JANMUW010000141.1:0-3695 GCA_031392105.1 Acidobacteriota bacterium
GACGATCGCTCGCAGGCTATGGTTCGCGCGAAAGGAGCGACCCTCATTCATCCAACGGATCGTTGCGTCGACTTCGTGAAGTATCTGTTTGAACCATAGCTCGTACGTCTGATGGATGATTATGAAGAGCAACTCGTCGTGACTGGAGGGTTCAGACAACGTCTCCTGAAGCGTGATCAGCTCGGGAACTTTGAGGTACTTGTTGTAAGAAAGCGGGGAGCCTTTTCCGTATTCGTGTGCCATCGAAATCGTTCAGATAGATCGATAAAATTAAGCCTAATCTTCGTGCATGCCCCGGTCGATGTCAATTTTGAATATTATGCAAAGAAATGCAAAGAAACATCTTGACAGACGTTACAAATATGAGTAAATTCTCTTTCGTCAACCAATTAAAACCCAAATCGGAAAGGGAAAATCTTGCGGTTTAAGATTTGTTATTCGTTTGCAGATACACGCGTCCACACAAGATTTTTTTGCCGCATCCGTCTACGCATTCGCATGGCGCTAACGGGGCGGTTTTTTGCATTGGCCGGAGCTTGCTTTGGTCTAAAAATTGTTAGTGATCTGATGTTTTTAGGAGGAATTAGAAACAATGTCTAAAACAGTCGGTATGGTCAAATGGTTCAACAACGCGAAGGGTTATGGCTTTATAGAGCAACCCGGCGAACAGGATATCTTCGTGCATTACAGCGCGATATCCGGCGATGGATATAAGACTTTGATCCAGGGCCAGGAAGTTGAATTCGAAGTGACCAACGGTCCAAAAGGCCCCCAAGCCGAGAATGTCATGAAGCTCGCCATCTAGAATTGTGAGCGATCCTCTGGATCGCGTCAGATTTTTAACACCAACAGAAAAAGCGAACGTGAAGCACCGTTCGCTTTTTCCTTTTCCAAAACTGATCGGACGCCTACAAAAGCTCTTCGCCCTTCGCTCGCAGCGTCCGCCGCCAGAGCTCACGATAAGAGGTGAAGCGGGAAACGAGGCTGTTGAGCTTATACCGTTGCGAATACGTCATGGCTCGGTTGTCTAGCATCCTCTTTATTTGTGATTCGAGCCGGGCGCGGGCTTCGAGTGGGGGGCGTTTTACCGCGCCGTTGAAAAAGATGTCGAACTCGATCTTCAAACGCCGAACGTCGTCTTCCAGCTTCCCGAGTTGCTTGTCGATCGCTGCCGCTTCTTCAAGGCGACTAGGCGTCTGCCTGTACAGGTTGTTGTTAGTTTTTGGAGGCATTTTGAACTCTCGGGCGGGATCGGGGATCGGGGAGCCGACCAAAGTATAGCAGGAATCAGACACCGAGTCCGCACTTTTTTCTCGACTTTCGGTAAACTACGCGTATGGGAAACCCGCAAGCCGCTGAATTAGAGGGCGCGTTGAGAATGCTGCCTTCGACGGATGACTTATTGGCGTCAACTGAAGTGCGGGCCCTGATTCCCGCAATGGGTCGAGGTCGCGCTACTGCCCTTGTTCGAACCGCGATCGACCAGGTCCGAACCGCGCTGGCGGACGACATAATGACCGGCCCCGGACGGGTTGAAGCGTATTCGAAGGAAAGTTTATTCACCGAAGCAGCCGAAAAATTCGCGGAGCTGTGGAACCTCCGCCGGAGTTCGCGTCTTCGGAGGGTGATCAACGCGACGGGTGTCGTGATCCATACAAATCTGGGACGAGCTCCTCTGTCGAGCGAGGCGCTGAACGCGATCACGGAGGCCGCCGGATACTGCACGCTCGAATACGACCTCGCTACCGGCAAGCGCGGAAAGCGCGGCGAATACCTCGAAAGTCTCCTGACAGATTTGACTGGAGCGGAAGGTGCACTTGTTGTGAACAATTGTGCGGCCGCCGCATATCTCGTGCTGACAGTGTTTGCCAAAGGAGGCGAAGCGATCGTGTCGCGCGGAGAACTCGTTGAGATCGGAGGCGATTTTCGAGTTCCGGATGTTCTTGTCCAATCTGGAGCGACTCTGAAAGAAGTCGGTACGACGAACAGGACGAAGCTGTCCGATTACGAAAAAGCCATCGGCGAGACTACGAAGATCCTGGTGCGCGTGCATCCGTCGAATTATAAGATCGTCGGCTTTACGGAAAAACCTTCGTTGGCGGAGCTCGCTCAGCTCTCTCGCAAAAAGGGAATCCTCCTTTACGAAGACGCAGGTTCCGGAGCGATGTTCGATCTGGAAGAGTTTGGACTAAGCGAAGAGCCGGTCATCAGCCGGTCGCTCGCTGACGGTGCGGACATTGTGACATTCAGCGGCGACAAGCTCGTGGGCGCGGCTCAAGCCGGCATCATCGTCGGTCGAAATAAGCTGATCGAACAGATCAGAAAACATCCGCTTTACCGTGCGCTCCGCGTCAGCAAGCTTGTCTACGCTGCACTCGAGGCGACGATTGAATCGTATCTTCGTGAGGATGCTGAACAGTCGGTACCGGTTTTAAGGATGCTGGGCCTGCGAAAGGAAGAGCTTGAGCAGCGAACGCTCGATCTTGCCCGGCGCCTTAAAGACAAGCTTGGCAAAGATGGAGCGGTGATAGAAATGATATCCGGGACCTCGGTCGTCGGCGGCGGCTCAGGGCCCGATGTGAGGCCCGAGACGGTGTTGTTAGCTTTGACACATCGAACGCTATCTTCTTCTGAGATCGAGCGAAAACTCCGGATGTCCGGAACACCCGTAATCGCGCGGATCGAAAACGATGCGTTGCTGATCGATCTCAGAACCGTCCATGAAAGTGAAGAAGATCGTTTAGTAGAGATGCTCGCCGCAGCGCTCGATTAGCTACCCGTTCCGCGCCGCGAAACCACCCATAAAATCGACGAGTGCTACTACGCCTTCCCGTGGAAAGGCATTGTAGATCGACGCGCGAATTCCCCCAACCGACCTATGACCGCGGAGACCGTCCAGTCCGTCCGCCTCGGCTTCCGCGCAAAATCTTTCCTCAAGCTCAGTCGATGGTAGCCGGAATGTCACATTCATTAGTGAGCGGCAGTTCTTTTCAGCACGGCCCTCGTAAAACCCGTCACTCGAATCGATAAATTTGTAGAGTAGGTTGGCCTTTTCTTCGTTCCGTTTCTGCATCGCCGTGACGCCCCCCTGTTCCTTTAGCCAATCACAAACGAGCCCGACCAAGTAGATCCCCCACGTGTTTGGCGTGTTGGCGAGCGACCCGTTCTCAGCGATGTTTCGATAATCGAGTAGCGCCGGCTGGTTCGCTGGAACCCGTTCGAGCATATCGTCGCGAATTATGACGATCGTTACACCACTCGGGCCTAAATTCTTTTGGGCTCCGGCGTAGATCAACCCATATTTCTCCAGATCAAAGGGTTTCGAAAGGATATTCGAGGACGCGTCGCAGACCACCGGGATATTGCCTGCGTCCAACTCGTACTTGAATTCGGCGCCATCAATGGTTTCGTTCGAAGTGTAGTGTGCGTACGCCGCGTTCGGCGAGAAGCGTAGGTCGGAAGGATCGGGCACGCTACGATATCCATTTTCCTCACTCGAGTAGATGACATTCACACCGCCGCACCGGCGAGCTTCGCGAACCGCCTTGTCACCCCAATAGCCCGTGACGATATAGTCGGCCGTCTGATCCGACTGCAAGAAATTCATCGGCACCATCGAGAACTGCAAAGCCGCACCACCCTGAAGGAACAGGATCCGATAGTTATCCGGGGCTGCCAAAAGCTCGCGAAGGCCC
>JANMUW010000161.1:0-14388 GCA_031392105.1 Acidobacteriota bacterium
GAGACGGCCGGATCGATCTCGACGAGCTGATCTCGCTGATCGCTGGAAACACCAGGCTAGTTACGATCAGCGCCGTGCAATATGCGTCCGGTTTCACGGCAGATCTTGAGCGGATCGCCGCGGCGGCACATGCAGTTGATGCACTATTCGCAGTCGACATCATTCAGGGGCTTGGCGCTCGCGGATTCGATCTGCCGGCACTCGGCGTCGATATTGCCTCCGGTGCGAGTCACAAATGGATGTGTGCTCCCGAAGGTTGCGGAATGTTGTATGTTTCGGAAAACGCGCGAGATCGTGTCGATCCGACCTTCGTCGGCTGGATCAGCGTCGAAACGCCTTGGGACTTTGAAGATCGCGAGCAGCCTTTCAAACCGAATGCACTCGCGTGGGAAAGCGGCACGGGATGCTCATCGCTATTCTACGGGCTTGAGCAGAGTGCGAAACTTCTAACGGAAACGGGACTCGATAGAATTCAGGCTTATCTTGAAGATCTTACGGATCATCTATGCGAGCTCATCGACGGGAACAAGTACGAGATCGTAAGCTCACGCAAGCCCGGTGAGAAATCCTCGATAGTGTGTATTCGCCACCTGAATGGACTGGCCTGCAGCGACATCGCATCTCAACTGGAAAAAGAGAAGATCATTGTCAGTCCGCGCGGCGATCGCCTCCGGATCGCTCCCCATTTTTACAACACGAGTGAAGAGATCGAGCGGCTTGTTTCAGTCCTGCCGTGAGTTATTCGGAAAGGCCGTCGAGATTCAGCCGCGTGAGTCCGCCGGCGTCGGAATATGCGGTCCGAGTGGCTCGTTTGTGATCGCGAAAGCGAAAGAAGATAAATCCCGCCGCTATCCCGGCGAGAATAGAAACAGCAAGGCCACCGACGATCACGAAAACTGTCGAGATCATGATGTCCTTCGAAGTCGTCACCATGTAGCGTTCGAGCTTTTTGAGAATGTAAGGATCCTCGCCAAGCCACTGAACCGTCTTTTGATATTTAACTTGATCGAGCAGCGCCCCCGCAGCAACCGGGTCCGGTGAGTCGAAAACAAACGTATTGTAATTTCCGATGCGGCGGTAAACGACATCCGGTACAGAATTGGCGGCGAGATACTGCTGGATCCTGGAATCGGCATCGATCGACGATTGCGGGTTCGTGTATTCGATGATGAGAAGTCGTCCCTCGGGATAGATGGCCGTGACATATTCCGTGCCCATCGGGAATTCGACCACGCTTAAGACGGGTTTATCGCCCATCGAAGCCGAAAGGGCACGCTTATCAGTTCCAAAAACCACACTAGCCTGAACTTTCTCCAAATCCGGAAGGTGCTTGATCAATACCGGTTGCCCATCGACGTCCGAGATCTCCTGGCTTTTAGCCGCTGGCTGTTGCGCTTGGGCGTTTATACCGCTGAAGACAATCAATGCCAGCGCAACGTTTGCAATAAATCCTATTCGGCTAGGTAGTTTCACGGAATAAATCTTCTAAAATCGGAATAAAATACTAACATTCTCTGCAACGCGCGGGCAATTTGTAACGCATCCGTACAGCTTAACAGGATGTAGCAATTGAACCATCCGGCATACGCTTTCGCGTGCGAATCTTTCCTTAGATGTCTGTCGAATAACAGGGTATGCCAATGATAATGGAACAAAACGGGGTAGATTACGTGTCTAAATCACGAATTTGCCGTTTGGCACGCGTATTGATTCGCTTATCTGGCGAGGGGGAACAAGGAAATGACCACAGAAACATTAAATTATCCGGTGCTGCAGGCGGGAAGTCCGGCCGACGATGTTAAGGGTGGAAAGGCGGGTGCGACAATTGCAAACGCTACCAAAGTCACCGATTTTGAGTTAACTCAAGCTGCCGCAGGCGGCGACATGGTAGCTTTTGAAGAGATCTACCAGCGACATCATCGAAGGGTGTATTCCATCTGTTTGCGGATGCTCCAGAACGCGTTCGAGGCTGAGGATCTGACACAGGACGTGTTTATCCAGCTATACCGTAAGGTCGGAAGTTTTCGAGGAGATTCGGCATTCACGACATGGCTTCACCGGTTAACTGTTAACCAGGTGTTGATGCACTTCCGTAAGCGGAATGTGAAGTTTGAAAAGACGACCGAGGAAGGTGAAACTCCGGAACAGACCGTACCGGGAACTCACAATCCGTTCAAGATGCCGATCGTGGACAAGATCGCGTTGGAGAGTGCGATCGATCAACTGCCGACGGGTTACAAGAACGTTTTCGTTCTGCATGACGTCGAAGGTTTTGAGCATGAAGAGGTAGCGAGAATACTCGGATGTTCAGTCGGAACATCGAAGTCGCAGCTTCACAAGGCACGACTGAAGCTGAGAAAGCTACTCAAGAAGAAAGCCAATCCGCGTCTGGTTGGTATCTAAGAAAATATATTCGGATTTATAAATTGCGAAGGCTTCTCGGTGACGAGGAGTCTTTTTTTGTTGAGAGTGCGCGATAAGCCTCGGGTTCGCAACTTTTGCGATTAAGGATGCGACTGGACGATATCGATTTTCCGGCTCTCCAACTCATCAACAAACTTCTCAGGATCGATCGCCTTCTCCTGCGGGGTTGCACCGCGTTCTAACACATCACCGCGTGCCATCATCTGAGCGATGATCGACGCCGGGAAAGCCGTCGTTCGCATCATTGCTGAAAGCCCGGTTGCTTCATCCTGCTTGTCTACAATGTCGTAACGCAGGCGTTTTGTTTCGCCATTCGTCTTCCCGACAAAATCGAGTCTGACGAGGACGTAATCCGGCCCATCCGCCGGAAGATGCTTTTGGAGCAGATCACCAAAAACTTTTCGCGGTGTAACTTTCTCGTAATCGACGATTATCGGATCGCTTGAACAAAGTCCGAGATCGATCATCGTTTTGAACTTCTCACAATGACCGGCATAACGGATCGTCTTGTAATCGAGCTCACGGATCTTTCCCAGGAAAGTATCGGGTAGCGTCGATGTTCCACCCGAGGTTTGAAACGCCTCGAGCGGCGGAAAGCCTTCGAACGGCAGATCCTCGATCTCGGTCATCGAGTCGACTTCCATTACCTTTCCATCACGAATTACACGCGCGACTTCGACGTACTCGTTTATCAATCCTTCCACTGAGAATACGAGTTGATAATTCAGCGGCGGCTGCGGATCCTGCGGGAGACCGCCAACGCGGATATGGATCTCTTGAACTTCATCGAACTTCGCCGCGCCGTGCATCGCGAGAATCGAAACCATTCCCGGGGCTAGTCCGCAATCCGGAATGATGTTGATGCCCGCCGCTTTTGCTTCGGTATCGAGCGCGAGCTGCGAATCAACTACATAGTTGTTCCCGCCGAGATCGCAGAAGTTCGTTGCGGTTTCGATCGCCGCCTTCGACAGCGACTCGTTGTACCAGTAGTTCACGCAGGAGATCGCGGAGTCGTGTCCGCGCATCAATGCGACCGCGTCGTCGTAATTCCCGGCGTCTATCTGCTTAGCTGTAATTCGTGATGTCCCGACCTTCGCCGCGACGCTCTGTGCTTTCTGGAGATCGAAGTCGGCAATGGTAACCGATTCGACGTCGGGTGAGTTATGAACCAAATCAAAGGCCGCACCCAATCCCATGCGGCCCGCTCCCAAGACAAGAATTCTCATTCCTTACGCCCAATCGTCAAGTTCTTCGGGTTTTTCGCCCGCAACGGTCTGAGCCGCGAGGTCCCAAACTTTTTTCTTCCACGTTCGCATCCCTTCGGTCAGCGTCAGCGCGACCTGCGGATGCGCGGCATTACGTTCCAGGCGAATGACCTGTGCGGCAACTGTGATCTCTTCTTTGGTATTCTCAGTCACCGTGAGATCTACCTTCGAGCCGACTGTCGGCAGCATCCGAGGCAAATAAACCAGAGCTCCGTTTACCCCGACGTTCTCCGTCAGACCTTCTTCAACGACGACATTACCGTCCTGGTCCTTCCATTTGATACGAATAGGAAACGAAACCACATGTCTCGCTCCCTGGCGCCGATCCTGCATAGATTTTCCTCTTTCAATAGCGGTTTGATCTTGAGTGAAGTTTTGGCGTGCCCCGTGATTTGAGGCAGAGGGAGTTTACCAGAAAGGCATGCTTTTAAGCCAGTAAAAATATGGGGAAAACACCAATGGCATATAATATAAGGGGTTGCGGTTTTTCGAAGGTGGACAGTAATGGCCCAAAATGGTAGCATCGTACTCATGTTTCAATCGCGGTCGATTGAAAACAGGCGGAATTGGCCGCCGTTTAGTTTCCTAAACAGCACTACTACAACTCAATCGCTGGTCAACCGGAATTCGGGCTTCTTTAGCCGTTTTCTGTATTAGGAAACGAAATTTGACAGGAGAATATTGAATGAAAAATCTCGTTAGAGGAGGCGTCATTCTGTCGCTTATTGGAGTGTTCGTAGTATTTATGTACGCTCAGGCCAAGACAGAAACCGCTCTCAATATAGCGAATGATTCGCAGTTAAAATTGAATAATAGTATTGAAAGTTCGAATTTAGTTCTAGACGAACCGAAGTTAGTTAAGAAGACGGTATCGGAAAGAAAAGTGACCGCAGCAGCAACAGGTTCGGCTGCGGCAAACAAAGGTTCTTTTATAGCAACGGCGTATTGTTTGAAAGGCAGAACAGCCATGGGACACGGAGTACGGCGGGGAATTATTGCCGGCGATCCAAGAGTTCTTCGGCTGGGTTCCAGGGTCAATCTGGGTGCCGGTGCTTACAGTGGTCAGTATCTGGTTTCGGATACAGGCGGCCGTATCAAAGGAAAGAAGATCGACATCTGGGTCCCGAGTTGTGCAGAAGCACGACGGTTCGGAAGACGGACGGTACAGATCGGAGTTTTAGGAAAGTAATAATTTAACAATTGAATAAAAAATAAGGCCGCTTCGAGAGATCGAGGCGGCCTTTTTCATTTGAGCTCGGCAGAGTTCGTCGGCAGAAGGTCGATCACAGGTCTTTTCCACCGGCTTCGAGAAGTGCGTTGCGGCGTGGGAAATGGAACAGGACGCCGATCAGGCCGAGGGCGATCCACGCGAAGAAGTACTGGTAGTCGAAAACGAAAGCGAGCACGACGCCGAGGATCGAACTCAACTCACTCAACGTACAACCAAGCACCAGTCCGGTTTGGACGCAGCCAGCGTCTTGATCAGCGACTGCCCGACGCATGTGCTGGTTGCGAAGTACGAACGAAAGAACAAAAACGGCGACCGCCGCGGCGGCGAAAAGTACAGTGACGATCGCATGCTTACCGAGCAACGGTTGAGAGAATTCCAAACTCAACAATTCCGGCTTGATCGTATAAACGAGGAGCAAAAATATAAGCTGTGAAGACAGCAATGCTCCCCACAGCATGACGAGTGTTTCATACTTGACCTTGACGTTCGACACGGGGCTTTTCATAACATTTTTTTAGTCCGTTGCTTCCAGCTCTTCTTCCAGCAGTTGACGCTCATAGAGGTCAGCGTACTCACCTTCTATTTTAATTAGCTCATCGTGGGTGCCGCGTTCGACGATCCGTCCGTTGTCCAAAACACAGATCAGGTCCGCGTCGCGGATCGTCGAGACTCGATGCGAAACGATCAACGTTGTGCGCTCCTGACGAATGTCACGGAGGTTGTGCAGGATCTTTTCTTCGGTATAGGTATCGACCGCCGACAGTGAATCATCGAGGATCAAGATGCGCGGGTTGCGCATCACGGCACGTGCGATCGCCGCCCTCTGCTTTTGACCGCCTGACAGTGTGATTCCGCGCTCGCCCACGAGCTGTTCGTACTTTCCGGGAAAGTCTCTAATGTCGGAAGCAAGGCCCGCGACTTCGGCCGCCTTCTCGACACTTATTGAACCGCCGGGACGCAATTTAGCCCGGCCGCTTTCTAAACTTTTGTCTTCTCCCGACACGAGAACCACCCCGTCAGCCGAAGCGGCTGCCACCCCTCCTTTGTAAGGAGGGGAGCCTGCCTTCGTCTCCCCGTCTCCCCATCTCCCTTTCTCCCATTCTTCCCCAGACACGCCCATCGCAATATTCTCCGCAAGAGTGTCGCTGAATAGAAAAGTCTCCTGCGGTACAAATCCGATCGAACGCCGCAGTTGCTCAAGTGGAAATTCTCGAACAGATCGTCCATCGACAAATACCGATCCTTCCGGGGCGTCGATCAGTCGCGGAACGAGGCTGACAAGTGTCGACTTGCCGCTTCCAGTCCGTCCGACGAACGCGACGGTCTTACCTTGTTCGATCTTGAGGTTAATGTTCTCAAGCACAGCCTTACTGTTCCTGTCGGGACCGCCTGCGGTAGGGGGCTCGGACCTGTCGTATGAAAAGCTCAAATTCCTAAACTCGATCGCGCCCTTGATCGGAGGCTGCTCACGAGCGTCGGCCGAATCCTTGATCGCAGGTTCCGCTTCGAGGATCGCATTGAATCGCTTGAGCGACGCCGTGCCGCGCTGGTATAGATTCACGACGTAGCCGAGTGCTATCAGGTACCAGATCATTCGCTGCAGATACAGAATGAACGACGTAAAATCTCCCGCCGTGATCTCCCCGGCCACCGCCATCGGAATGCCGACGGCGACGATGATCACAAAACCCAGGCCGATAAAGAAAAACAGAAGCGGGCGCATCGCCGCGGCGAATTTTACGAGCTGCAGATTTCGCGTCGCGTACTCGCGATTGAGGACCTGGAACTGTTCGATCTCCGCATCCTCCTGAGCGTATGCGCGAACGACTCGAACACCGGTCAGATTCTCCTGGGCCCGGGCGGTGATGTCCGAAAAGAATTCCTGGATCTTTTCAAACCGCTTGTGAATTTGCTCGCCGAGAATTTTTACTGTTAGCGAGACGAGCGGCATCGGGATCAGAATGAGGAGCGTGAGCTTAACCGAAATGTTGAGCAGGATCGGCAGCACGATGGCCAGGGCGAAGATCGCCTGGAAGCTGTAAAGGATCATAGGCCCGACGATCTGCCGAATGGCGGCGAGATCATTGGTCGCCCGCGCCATCAGGTCGCCGACACGCGTCTTATGAAAATATTCGAGCGGCTGATCGACAAGTGATGCATAAAAATCCTGGCGCATGTCGAATTCGATATGACGCGACGCGTTGATCAAAAACCGTCGCTGCAGGAATAGAAAGATTCCGCTCGCAAAATTTACGCCGAGGATGACCAGTGGGTAATAGACGACCTTTTGCCAGGTCACACCAGCAGCCAGATCGTCAACCGCGACGCCGACAAGATACGGAACCAGCAAACCAAACCCGAGTGATACGAGAATGAAAAAGATACCCGCGATCATCTGCCATTTGTACGGCCTGAGATATCGGAAAAATTTTCGAAGTGGTTGGTCCATGTCTATTAGTGAAAAGTGAAAAGTGAATAACTAAAAGTTATGAGGGTGAGCATGGGCGTTACTGCCTCATTCAGAACTTTTCACTTTTCACTTTTAACTTTTCACTATTCATATCCTTGTATACGTCGACAATCCCGTCGCGATCAGTTTTCCCTCTTCATTCTCGACGTCGGCCGAGACGGTAAAGATCCGCTTTCCAGCGCGCAAGCATTTAGCTGTGCAGGTCACCGTTCCCTCGGTGTGAGGACGAAGGTAATGCACCGTGAGATCGATCGTCGCCGTAAATTCGTGATCTTCAAGATGCGTTCGAACGGCGAACGCCATCGCCGTGTCGATCAGTGTCGCCGTTACGCCGCCATGCAATACACCACTCGGTTGGCGCAAGTCGTCGCGCACTTCCAACTTCACGACCGCCACGTCCGGCCTGATATCGACCAATTCCATACCCATCAGTTTGGCAAATGCGAGGCTACGGAGTTTATCGGCCGCCCGCTGCTTGCGTTCTTCGGAAATCGCGTTGTTTGAATCGTTCATTTCTAAAATAAAAAACCGGCCCAGTGATAGTCACCATGCTATCGCGTCCGGCTTTGAGTTCCGCGCTTGAATCCCGCGGGGACTTGGAAAATGCCGTCATCGACCGTCTTTCTGAAATTCTGGAACTCGACCGAGTATTGCAGACTCCGTTGGTCGCCCTCGATGCTGTAGAATTCCTGCCTTACGGGTAGTCCGACGTTATCGTCGAAAAAGATCCGCACCTCGGAGTTCGGGCTCTCGTTGATGCGCGCACTGTATTCGACAACCGAGTCGACACGTTTGATCTCTACAAAGTCCGCATAATCGCGCAAACTCAGCAAAGGTGCCGTAAGCGGCTCAAAGATCGCGTCCGCGTCCGATGTCATCGCCCTTTCCTCGTATACCTTTCGCTTGAAGAACAACAGATATTCCTTGTCCGTCACCAGCACAGCGCGATGATTGTCGGTCCCAACATCAAATTCGACGCGTCGCATCTCGCCATTTCGCGCGATGACCAACCGGCGTTCGGTTTCGCCGGTGCGAATGACAAGTTCGGTTTGAAAGATCTCGGGTTCCAGTGCGACAAACGGGTACTCGCTTTTCGGCTGGGGTGCGAAAGTTACTGTTGAGTTTTCATTGCCCCGCCAAACGCCGCATCCGGCAAAAAGTATCGACAAACAGCAAACTGCGTGTAAGATTTTGACCGGAGTTGACAAAAACATTCGAGTAATCGAAGTTTATCATACGGTCTTGAGAGCGATGAATTTAGCGATCTGGCAAGCGATCTATCTGGCGATGGCGGCGGTGATTTTACCCGTCTCGCCGTTCCTCTTTTTTCTTGGCCAGCGCACGCGTCGCAAGGTCGGATTGCTTCCCGACGCCGCTGGTGACAAGACCGGAGTGGCCGGAGACGGAGAGATCGGTGCGAAGCTTTTCGTCATCGGCGAGTCGACGGTCGCGGGCCTCGGGGCCCGAACTCATGCACACGGACTCACCGGCAGGTTCGCAGAACAACTGAGCCAACGAACAGGGAAGGCGGTGAGTTGGACAGTTGTCGGACGGAACGGCGTGACCGCTAAACGCACGATCGACGAGCTTATCCCTCTGATGCCCGACGAGAAATTTGACTACATCCTGGTCGGTCTCGGCGGAAACGACGTGATGAAGCTGAGCAGTCCGAGGAAGTGGCGCCGCGATATGACGCAGCTTCTTTCGATCCTCCGCGAGAAAAATCCCGACGCGGCGATCTTTATCACGAACTGTCCCATGATCAAGTATTCTCCCGCGATCCCGCACCCGATAAAGTTCCTGCTTTGGGAACTTTCAAAGCTGCACGACGCGAACATCAGGGAATTTACCGCGGGCATGGACCGCGTCTTCTACTATCATCAGCCGACTGATATACAGCTCGAAGGATTTTTCGCTGACGGAATACATCCTTCGGAGCAGGGCTATGCAGATTGGTCGGCGGCGATGATGCGATTCTTTGAGACGAACTATAAATGGTGAACGCTGAAGAGCTGGCCGGGGAGCTTCGGGCGCGAATCGATTCGCACTTCGAATGGCTCCTCGTGCGCTCTAGCGGCGGTACATTTCCGCTGAGGCGTGACGAAATAGAGATTACATTCGAAAACGAGAACACTCTCTTGACGGTACTCGACGATTCCGGCATCGGCGTTTCGCGCGTCCTGGCCTTCACTGATGATCCGATCACCCTGGAGATACGAATCGACATGAGCCCGCGTTTTGGAACGTCCAGTGAAATCATTCGTCTCGTTCCCCGCACACCGGCTCGTGAGCTCAGCCTGAACGTGGAATTCACGCGACTTGAATATGCGAACTCGATCGCTTCGGCGCTGATCGAGATTCTCCCCACCTATAAATTGACGCGGCTCGCACTGAGCGTCGACAACGGCCGGATGGCCCAGATATTTTTGCGTGACCCCCTCGGTGTCGACGTTGCCGTACTTTGCGATGTGACGGCGACAATGATCCACGAAGCAATCATGACATCGGCGATGCTTTGGTTCGAAAAGCTGCAGGCGAGAAAGAAACCGGTGTGTGAGGTGTGGATCGCCGGCGAGAGGAAGCAAGCGAGAAACCTGCGTAAGCTTCTTGGCCTCTTTAACGACCGGGCGGCGGCGCGATTCCGGATGTTTGAAATATCAAGAGACGCTGGAAAATTGAGAGCTGCAGAACTCAAGAGACCGAGGCTGCAGATGCTTTGGCGAGAGAAGCCAAAAAAGATCTCGATCCCGGCAGAGATACAGCCGAGCCGAATGGCGGAAAAGATTCTCGAGCTCTCGCCCGATCAAACGGACATTATCTTTTCAAAGCAAGGCGAGACAATTCGATTTCTCGGGCTGCCTTTTGCACGGGTCCGCACGATCGCGAGTGAAGAAAAGGCCTGGTTTGGCATCGACCGCAACCGCCGTCAGGTAACCCAGAATACATGGGCCGAGCTCGAAGAACTAGTCCGACAACTCGAGACCTATCGTAGTGCGGATACGCCGAACAAACGTCACGAATACTATCGTGCTTCGCCGGAAGCATGGCTCGAGTCGATCCTCCGCCGCAACATAAAGAAGCTTGACGCGAACCTGATCCTCTCGCCGATCTACAACCAGTTTCGGGCGTCGGCAGACAAGATCGACCTTCTCGCGCTCCGCCGCGACGGGCGTTTGGTGATAATCGAGCTAAAAACTTCGCCCGACCGCGAGACCGTTTTTCAAGCGGCCGATTATTGGCGAAAGATCGAACTCCAGCGCCGGCGCGGAGAGCTAACACGCATCCGGGCGTTCGGTGAGATGAATATCCTCGACAAACCCGCACTCGTTTACGCGGTCGCTCCGGCTCTCAGCTTTCACAGGGACTTTGGCTACTTCGCGAAGGCGTTGAGACGCGAGGTTGAGGTTTGGAGGTTTGAGCTTCGTGAGGATTGGCGGTCTGAGATCAAAATCCTGACCCGGAGAGATTACAAGTGAGAACTGAGAAATGGGGACTAAAAACTAAAAACTAAGAACTAAGAACTAAAAACTAAAAACTAAAAACTAAGAGGGAGATATTGGTCCCTCTACTGGGATCACTCATCTCTAAATTTCAAATTTCAAATTTCAAATTTCAAATTTCAAATCTCAAATCTCAATCTCAAATTTCAAACCTCAGTTCTCACTCCTCTCCGAAACAAACTTATATCCCACGCCGCGAACTGTTCGAACAAACTTAGGATTGTTTGGTTCGTCTTCTAAATATTTGCGGAGACGCACGATGAAGTTATCTATTGCCCGGGTGTCGGTGTCTTCCTGCAGGTTCCATACGTCTTCGAGGATCGTCTTTCTCGAAACTGTCTGTCCTTCATTCTCGATAAGAAAACGCAGTAGTTTCATTTCCATTAATGTGAGGCGGGTGACGCCTTCGCCGCTGATCAGCTCAAGGTTGTCGAAATCGATCGTTTTTCCGTTGATCTCGAACGTGCCGCCGATCTCGGGTGTCGTACGTTCCTTGATCCACTGCTGACGTCGAAGCAGTCCGTTGAGGCGGGCGATGAAAATGTTGAGATCGAACGGCTTTGGCAGGTAATCGTCCGTTCCGGCTTCGAACCCCCGAAGAACATCTTCGGGACGTCCCCGGGCCGTTAGCATGAGTATGGGCGTGTAATCGCGTCGATCACGGATAGCTCGCGCAACGTTGAATCCGTCGATACCCGGCAGCATCACATCGAGCACGATCGCGTCGAAGTTCGAATCTGTCAGCACATCGAGAGCCGTTTCGCCGTCCGGTGCGATCTGTGCTTCGTAACCTTCAGCTTCAAGATTGAAACGCAGGCCATCCGCTAAATGCTGCTCGTCCTCGACGATAAGAATCTTCATATGTCGGTACCGCCTGCCGTAGCGGGCGGTTGAAATTTAGGATGTTCCGGACACTCCAACCAGCTACTTAAACCACCCGCTATCGCAGGTGTCACTAACAGATCATGCCAAGGGGAGTTGAACGATGAAGGTAGTGCCGCGTCCTTCGCCTTTACTGTCCGCCCGTATCTTGCCGCCGTGCTTCTCGATGATCGAACGCACGATCGCCAGGCCGAGACCCGTTCCCTTTGTGTCCTTCGATGATTCGTTCGGAACACGATAGAAGCGTTTGAAAATCCGTTTCAGCTCGTCCACAGGTATGCCTACACCATTATCGCGGATGAAGACATCGACCTTCTTATTCAAACTCGTTCGCTTTGCCCGGATCGATACCTTTCGATCGGCACCGGAATACTTCACCGCATTGTCGAGCAGATTTACGAAGACAGTTCGCAGGTCGGCCGCATCTCCCAACACCCCGAGATCGTTTTCCGGTTCTGCCAGTCGAATGATGTTCTCATCGAGATTGTACCGGGAGCGCACGATCTCGACCGCTTCCGCTAGAACGGCGCCGAGTTTGAGTTTCTCGACGTTCATCTGCCTCTTGTTTTCTCGAGAACGCCCGGCTTGCAGCACCTGTTCGACTGTATGGTGCAAGCGGTCCGTGTCGGCCAGCATTACGTTATAGAACTCGTCGCGCTTCTCAGGTGCGACATCTCGCGATATCAAAGTTTCAAGATAGAGCTTGATCGAAGCAATAGGAGTTTTTAACTCGTGAGTTACTGAATTAAGGAATGCGTCGTGTTGTTCGCTGCGTCGGATCTCGCGGACCAGGAATATAGTGTTGAGGATCAGGCCGGTGATTATCAGTGCGAAGAAAATTATCCCGATGACGAGTAGAACTACCTCGCGCAGATTCAGCAAGATCCATCCGACATTGAGAGCGACCGCCAGTACGCTTAGGCAGATACCGAGTACAAGAAAGAAAATTGCGGTCTTCCGGCGGCGCATAGATCAACTGAAAATGTAAAACGGAAAATGGAAAATTGAAACCTGACGGTTCACTTTCCATTTTCCGTTTTAAGCTTTTCGCTAAACTAAGCCGCTTCTTGCAATGCGGTCAGCTCGGCTTTTTCAGAGCTTTCGTTATAAGCGTAAACGCTTTTGGCGAGGCCGACTTTTTCAAGAGCCCAGATCTGGATCCAGTTTATGTCGAACTCGTACCACGCGAGACCGTGCTTTGCCGAACGCGGATGAGCGTGATGGTTGTTGTGCCAGCCTTCGCCGAATGTGACGGCTGCGATGAGTGCGTTGTTCCGCGAATCGTCACGAGTTTCGAATCTGCGCGTACCCCAAAGATGGGTCGCGGAATTAACCAGCCACGTGAAGTGCCAGTTTATGACCGTCTTTAGCGCGATTCCCCAAAGCACCATCGACCAACCGCCGATCGCCATAAGGGCGACGGCCACGATGATCGTCGGCACGTAGTAGTATTTGTTGAGCGCGACTTGAAAGCGATCCTTTGTAATATCGGGACAATAACGGACCATGGTAGCCCATGATTGATTTTGCGCGGTACCGCGGAAGATCCATCCCATGTGCGCCCAGTACGTTCCATTTCTCGGGCTGTGCGGATCTTTGTCGGTCTCCGTAAACGCGTGGTGAAGTCGATGAGTGGTGACCCATGTCAACGGCCCCGATTGGACCGCAAGTGTTCCGAGAACACTCAATACATATTCGACCCACTTCGGTGTCGTAAAACCGCGGTGAGTGAGAAGGCGATGATATCCCACGCCGATGCCGAGGCTGCCGGCCAGCCACCAAAGGATCAAAGCGGCCGTCAGATTCTGCCAGCTAAATGTAAAAAGGGCTGCGAAACCGGCGACGTGAAAAAGGACGACCGCAATAAGCGTATTCCAGTTTATTTTGTCCTTGTGAGGTTTTGTGAATTCGACTACGTTTTGCATTAATAATTCCTCGATGATTGCAAGATAGCGGCGCTTTCCTGCGTCGCAATAAAAAGCCTAACAGGTTTGAAGCATCCCCTATGTAACAGTTTTGTAAGAGTTAAGAGACCTAAAAGCACGAAGAATTGCGACGATCCCAAGATTGTTCTATATTTTATCAACTGAGGCGGATTCCCCCGCATTCCACATTCGTGGTTGCTTATACGCCCTAGTTGAAACGAACCCGCCTCACGGACGACTACGCCTGTGCTCCTTAGCCCGGCAAGACAAAATATAATTGTGCTGAACGAACTTTCACTCGAATTCAGGAACGACCATATTTACATCCGGCACTCCGAAAACCTTGAAATAACCGCAGAAGGTATGATCGGATTCTGGGAATTTCTCTCGACTGTGTGCGGGCGCCACGACTGTTCCAGTGTACTCGTCGAAGCTAACTCTCCGAGGAGAAGTCTCGATACGGTTGGTGCGTTTACGTCCGGCGTGGAGGCGTCGAGCGTCACGACGAACTTGTGGCTCGCCTTGTGTTTTCACGGTTACGAACCCGACGAGCTCAGCGAACTGTTTCGCCAAGCGGCGCGAAACCGGGGTGCCAACGTCGAATTCTTTTCGGATTGCGATAAGGCCCTCAACTGGCTTAGAGCGAACAATCCTCAATTTTGACTAATAAAACCAAGTGATATAGATTTGC
>JANMUW010000186.1:0-1780 GCA_031392105.1 Acidobacteriota bacterium
GCTTGCATCAAATGCTGATCTGTCTCGCAAACTTGCGACGCTCGAAAAGAAGTACGACTCGGAATTCAAGATTGTATTTACGGCGATTCGCGAGTTGATGGCGAGGTCCATGTTCTTAGACATGGTCAATTCGCCAGACATCACCTGATTGACGAACTCGCCGATCATGTCCTTCGCGGCATCTCGTTGAAATTCGTCGCGGGCCATCTTGCCGTCGGCGAGGATCTTATCGAGAAGACTAACTTCTTGAGTTTCTTCGGCTGCTTGGGCTGCAGCCTCTTGTTTCTGTTTCTCAGCCATTTTTAACTATTCCTCCTTCGCTCCGAGCCCGAGAGACTCACTGAGTTCTTTTTGCTTGTCAGCGTTTGCCATCACGTCGTTCAACATCTCTTCGAGCTTGTCATTACCGTCCATCTTGGACATAAGATCGTTAAGCTTCTTGCGTGCCTCAACCAACTTGCGAAGGGGCTCGACCTGCTGGACGATACTGTCGGGTTCGAAGTCGTCGAGCTTATTGAATTTCAGCTCGACGCCGACCTTGCTTCCGTCTTCCTGGAGTTTGTTGTCGACCGTATATGCGAGGCGCGGTTTCATTCCGCCCAAAACCTGATCGAAATTGTCACGGTCGATCTCAACGAACTTGCGGTTCTTGAGCGGCGGAAGGGCCTCATCAGGCTTGCCGACGTAATCTCCCATAACACCGACGATGAAGGGCAGTTCCTTCATCTCGATCGCCCCGCCGGTTTCCACATCGTAAGTGATCTGGACTCTCGGCGGTCGGATCCGTGAAATTTTCTGTTGAACACTTTCTCGTTTCGGCATTATTCGTTATCTCCTTGCTAATCTAGCTTTGTATAGAAACTGAGGCTTTAGTAACCATCACCCTGTTGTCCTGTGACGCCGAGCGTTTCTCGCAGACTGAAAAGGACACCTTCATCCTTGATGACCTCTTGAAGCCACGAATCAAGCGGCATATTGCCCCATTTGACCGCCCTTTGTACAAGATATGAGACCGGACTATGGGGTTCGGTCCCCTGGAAAAATATTGCGATCTCGCCGAGACGGGCGAGGGCATCTTTTCGGCTCTTTATCGCTCCCGATCTCGCCCCTCCTCCGCCCGATCCCTCGCCGGCCGCACCGCCTTCTTCAGCGGTTTCTTCAAAGTCGACCGGATCGGGTTCTTCGGCCCGTTTTTGTTCGAGGATCTTTTTGACCTGCGTGTGGATGCCATCGAGATTCTTCCGAAACGCTTCGAGTGACGGAGCCTGATTGCGTTCAAACTTCTCATCGATGATCCGATTGAGGTCTGCGAGAGCCGTCCAGCACTCTTCGATCAGAAGATTGGTCTGCTCGATCTGGACACGGCGGGTCGACATTACGTCCCTCGTCCACTTATCGTTGGTGACCTTTCCTTCGCCCTCGGCCTTTGAGATCTCTGAGCGGATCGCTTCCTGCTCGTTCGCTCCGAGAGAATCAATATTGTCGGGAAGCGTCAGCGATTGGGCCGTTTGCCAATCGCGGTAATTGTAGTTCGACCCGCCCGTAATCGCTGCAAATTGTGCGGAAGTGGCAAACTCGCGGTCAGCCCAGGCAAGTGCGTTGGCCCTTGCCTCCTGGTCTCCGTCCTCAACCTCAGGGAACAGCGTGTCCCAAAAGGTCTCCTGCAGCTTTGCGAGGATCTTAAGACTGTCGCGCAATCCCGCGAAGCCGTGGTTCCGGGTCAGAGCTTCGCCAAGCCATACCGCGATCTGCAGATCTTTGCTTGTCGTGGTTAGACAAG
>JANMUW010000234.1:0-8805 GCA_031392105.1 Acidobacteriota bacterium
GCCTGACTATTCGAAAAATTTAAATAAGGTAAGGACTTAATCGATGAGCGCAAACGCAGGAACGATCGACAGCGGCATTCACTCTGTAGATAAACATCCTAAAGGCCTCGCGGTGTTATTCGCGACCGAAATGTGGGAACGGTTCAGCTTCTATTCGATGCTGGCCCTTTTTACTCTCTATCTTCGCGACCCGACCGAAGGCTTTGGCTGGACGGCATCTGAAGCGACATCGCTTTATTCGAATTATCTGATGTTCGTCTATGCGAGCCCGCTCATCGGCGGGTTGATCGCGGATAAGATCACCGGCTATCGCAAAGCCGTGATGATCGGCGGATTTTTCTTTATGGCCGGACACGGGTTGCTGTCGATACCCGCACTGTGGGCGGTCTACGCCGCACTGACATGTCTTGTCATTGGAAACGGATTCTTCAAACCGAACGTTTCGACCATGGTCGGGAATCTGTATCCCGAAGGCAGTCACCTGAAAGATCGCGCCTACAATATTTTTTACATGGGCATCAACGTCGGTGCGTTCCTCGCGCCGATCGTAATGGAGATCGTTCGACAGAATTTCGGATTCCACCCTGCGTTCGCGGTGGCGGCATTCGGAATGGTCCTTTCGGTTGGGATCCTATGGTATTTCAAGAGTCTCGTGCAAGCCGCAGACAACAAGAACGCCATTATCGTCGGGGAGCACGTTATTGAGAATATCGCTGCGGTTCGAGATCCGCAGCAAGCGGCTGACACAGCGGCGACGGCGACCGACGCACCGCCGCACGGTATAAGCGATCAGCACGAAGGCGACCAAAAAGGATCGGGCGGCGATGCCGGACGAAGCGACCGGATGAATGCGGTTCCAAACTGGAAACGCATAATGGCGCTGATCGTCATTTTCATAATCGTCATCGTTTTCTGGATGGTGTTCCATCAAAACGGATCGACGCTTACCTACTTCGCCGACGACAACACGAACTGGAACGTTACAGGAACGATCTCGAACTCGATCAACGCATTCTGGGTATTGGCGCTGACGTTCCCGCTGGTTTGGTTCTGGGGTTATCTCGATCGACGCGGGAAAGAACCGGCGACGCCGACCAAGATGGCGATCGGCATGACGCTCACGGGCTTGTCGTTCCTCGTGCTTTGGTACGGTGCGACGATCGGCGAAAGCATGACAAAGAGTGCTGATCAGCTTTCGGTGGGAGAGTTCCGCATTAACGAACGTGTCCTGACCAATCTTGGACAGTCCGGAGTTTCGAAAGATGTTTTGGATAAGATCCAGAATGCAAAAGCAGCCGACGGTAAGAATACGGTGTTCGGTGTAAAGTTTTCACCGAAGGCAGACGAAGCGACAAAGGTGACGACCTCAGGGGAGCAACAGCTGCTCGCGGCAGTCAATGCGGCATCGCCCGGAGCGGGTGATGCGAACAAGGCGGCGATCTTACAGAACGCGTACCTTTTCAGGGTGTCGCCATTCTGGCTGATCCTCGCCTACGGTATCGTGACGCTCGGTGAGCTCATGCTATCGCCGATGGGACTTTCGCTCGTTTCGAAGGTCGCGCCGATCAGCATTCGTGGATTAATGATGGGCGGCTGGTTCGTCGCAACGGCGATCGGTAACAAGCTGACGCAGATCGGTATCTACTGGGACATCTGGCTACAGTCGACCTTCTTCCTCGTCTTGGCGTGTATGGCTCTGGTGATGGCAGTCGTTCTTGCGATCTTGCTGAAGCCTTTGAAGAAGGCGATGCCGGGCGTCTGACGGTGAAAAGGTGAAATGGTGAAATGGTGAAAAGGTGAAAAGGTGAAATGGTGAAATGGTGAAAAGGTGAAAAGGTGAAAAGGTGAAAAGGTGAAAGTGATCGATGAAGACGCCCACTTCTTCGAAAAAAGTCGAGTGTTTTGAAGACCTGATAATTTGGCAGAAGGCCATTCAGTTCGCCAGCGACGTTTATGCGGTCACCGAAACAACGCCGATTCGGTCGGATTTTGGCTTAAAGGATCAACTCCGGCGGGCCGTCGTTTCTATCTCAGCAAATATTGCTGAGGGCTTTGAACGGCGTTCAAGAAGTGAGTATCTAAATTTCTTGAATATAGCAAAAGGATCGTCGGGCGAAGTTCGATCCTTACTTGAGGTTGCAGCTAGAGTTGGTTTCCTTTCGCCGAACGACCATGACCGGCTAGGAAATCAAGCAAAATTCTTAAGCGGCTCAATTACAAACCACATGAAAGCAATCTCTGCGGCGCCACGATAACTTTTCCACGTTTTCACCTTTTCACTCTTTCACCCTTTCACTTTTCCACGCCTGCATCGCTTCCGCCGCTCCCGCGTGCATGATCTCGGGTTTATGATACTTCCAGTACTTTTCGAACTCTTCTTCCGACATGGACCCGTTCTCTGAGCGGGCTTTTTCTTTTAGATAGTTCTCGGCCCATGCCCTCGTATCCGTATTTGTATTCAACGCCGTTCGTGCGCCGTGCATCAAATTGTCGCGTTCCATTGATTATTTCTCCTGCCATTAGATTAAGATGGAATTTGCGGCGCCCGCAAGGCGAGGGCGGTATAGCGGACAGTAAGTCCGTCAAATTATCGATCTCGGCGGGTAGGTTATTAACACGGTCGGACTGACAGTTCGTCCTACAGGAGAGTCTTTGGTGAGAAAATTACTGCTCGTGTCGATAGTGGCGCTATCGATCTTTTCAAATAGTATTTGGGCCCAGACGGCTAAGAAGAACGCTGCAAAACCAACTGTGGCCGTGCCTGCACGCCAGGCGTACGCGGTCCCGTTCGTAACGAAAACACTGGCGAACGGCCTCGAAGTCATTGTGCTTCAAGACGCGTCCGTTCCGATCGTTACAGTCGAGCTTGCGGTGCGAAACGGGTCGTTTACCGAGCCGCCGGAATTTAACGGGTTATCGCATCTCTATGAGCACATGTTCTTCAAGCCGAATATTGCGGTGCAATTGTACGGATGTGAAAACGCCGGGCAGCGGATGGTCCTCGCGGCAAATCCGCTTTGTTCGCGGGCGAACTCGATGAAATCCAAGATAGGCGATACGTCCTATCTTAAGGATGCGAATGAGGTCAGTGTCTATAACGGAACTACCCGCGAAGAGATCGTCAATTACTATTTCAATACGACCAGCCAATACCTCGGGACCGCCATCCGTTTCATAAACGACTCGGTTCGATACCCAAGCTTTGACGAACAGGATTTTGAGAATGAAAAGCGTGTCGTGATCGGAGAGATCGACCGGCACGATGCGAACCCGTACGGATATCTCGAGCTCGCGATGCTGCAAAAACTTTTCTACAAATACCCGAGTCGCAAGCAGCCCGCTGGTACTCGTGAATCCGTCACGGCAGCAACAACCGAAAAGATGCGCACGATCCAGGCGCGCTATTACGTACCGAACAATGCGGCTTTGATCGTAACCGGCGATGCGAAACCTGACGAAGTGTTCAAGCTAGCCGAGCAGATAATGGGAAGCTGGGAGAAACGCGCGGTCGATCCGTTCAAAGAATTTCCGCTCGTCGAACACCCTCCGCTGCTAAAGAGTGAAGCCGTGATCATCGAAAAAAATGTTGGCGGCGAGGAAGATCCAACTCAGGGGCAGAACGTATTTATCGAGCTCGGATGGCAGGGCCCGTCAATCGGAAAGGATGATGCGGCAACCTACGCGGCCGACGTCTTCTCATACATCATCAGCCAGCCGGATTCGCGTTTTCAACGCAAGCTCGTCGATTCGGGACTTTCCGCAACGGCGGGACTCGGCTATTACACGCAACGAAATGTCGGCCCGATCAATTTAATAATGGTCACACGGCCCGAGAACGCGAAGAAATTGTTGACCGCAGCCTACGCAGAGGTAGATCAATTTACCCGTCCCGATTATTTCACGGACGAAGAGCTTGAGAACGCGAAGACGATCCTCGAATCCAATGATCTGTTCGAGCGGGAAAAGGCGAGCGAGTATGCACACACGCTCGGGTTCTGGTGGTCGTCGACCGGTGTCGAGTATTTTCGCACGTACCATTCGAAGCTGCGGGCGGTAACCCGGGGCGATATAAATCGCTACATCAAAACTTATATTCAGGGTAAGAATCACGTAGGAATTGCACTCGCATCGCCGGAAGCCAAAAAACAGGCGGGACTGACCGAGCAGGATCTGATCGGAGGCGTACAGTGAAAATGAAAAGAAGCTTAATTATTCACGCGTCGTTCTTCGTCCTTGTTGTCTTGTCCACTTCCTTTACTCTTCATGCCCAGGCATCGACGAGCTATGATTTTGCGGCGCAGGCGGCGGCCGTAACCGAATTCGAGGTCAACGGACTTAAGGTGATCGTAAAGCGTCGTCCGTCGGCTCCAACAGTCGCGGGTGGTTTGTTCATCCGAGGCGGAGCGAGAAATATCGATCAGAAGAATGCCGGAATCGAGAATCTCATGCTTGCTTCGGCTGTCGAGGCCGGGCAAAAAATGCCGCGATCGATGGTCAGGCGCGAGCTGGCTCGGCTTGGTAGTGCCATTGGCTCAGCTACATCGCCTGATTACAGCGTGGTTTCCCTTGCATCGACGCGCGGAAATTTTGATCGAATTTGGGAGATCTTTTCCGAGGTCGTTCTCAATCCTGCGTTCACAGCGGCAGATGTTGATCTAAACCGCGAACGGATCTTGACCGGCCTTCGCGAGTCCGGCACCAGCCCCGAAAGTGCGCTGGAGACGATGCAGAACCACATAATTTTCGCGGGCCATCCCTATTCGAATGACGTTAGCGGCACAGTCGCCAACATCCCTAAGTTCACGCCTGCGGAATTGCGCGAGTATCACAAGAGCGTCATGCAAACTTCGCGCTTGCTGTTCGTTTTTGTCGGCGATCTTGATCCGGACCTACTAAAGGCGCGTATTGCGGCAACGTTCGGAAAACTTCCCCGAGGCGAATACAAAGAAAAGACTTTGCCCGGCCTGGACTTCTCCAAGGGTACGCTTAACGTGACGCAGCGGGCGTTGCCGACAAATTATGTTCAGGGGATATTCGCGGCGCCGGCGCTTCGTGATTCCGATTACTCTGCGATGCGGGTCGCGATGTCCATACTTAGCGCTCTTGTAAACCAGGAGGTCCGAGTTCGACGACAGCTTTCATATGCACCGGCCGCGGAGATGGATAATAACGCGGCGAACACGGCAAACATTTCCGTTTCTACCACGGATGCGAATCAGGCGGTTTCCGTAATGCTCGATCAGATCAGGCTTCTGCAGACGCGGACACTCACGCAGGAAGTCATCGACGAGATCGCCGCATTCTTCTTAACGAAGCACTATCTTGGACAGGAGACGAGTGCCGCTCAGGTTGGTGAGCTTGCGAGGTACGAGCTCATCGGCGGTGGATGGAGAAATTCATTTGAGTTTCTAAGAGGCGTCCGGGCAGTCACGCCCGACGAGGTCCGGAGCGTCTCTAACAAGTACATGAAGAACATTCGATTTGCCGTAGTCGGCAACGAGAGCAGTATCGACAAAGCGATCTTTGTGCCGACGGAGTAATTTTTCGCGACACGGAGAATTGAGTGACGCGGTGACGCGGCGAGCCTATGTAAGGATCTCACCGTGTCACCGCGTCTCTTTTGTCTCCGCGTCGCGAAAATTAGCGACCGTTCCTCTTGCGATCAACCGGCGCGTCCGGTTTCGTCGGTTCGCTCTTGGTCGGCGGTGGATCGCTCTTCGGCGGTGGATCGCTCTTCGGTGGCGGATCGTTCCTCGGCGGCGGATCGTTCCGCGGTGGTGGTTCGCTTCGTGTGGGTGGCGGTTCATACCTCGGAGTTTTCACCGGTTCGTTTCGAGGCTCCTGACGTGTCGGCGGCGGATCGTATCTCGGAACTCGAACAGGTTCGTTCTGAGTCTCGTCACGTTTGCGCGTCGGCGGAGCAAAGACAGGCGTTTCTTCTTTCTGGGTCGGAGCCTGCCGTATCGGCGGAGTTTCGTCATCGGCCTGTCTGATCACCGGCCTTTCGACCGCACCGGTCTTCCGCGGCCCATTGTCTCCGGGATTCGCGGTCCGTATCTCACCCTGATTAGTATTTATCTGCAGCGGCGGGCGTCCGCCGAAGATCCGGGACTTCTGCAGCTCCCGATCTAGCGGCACATCAGCCGTCCGAATCGTCGCACCAGTTCGCGTATCCGCACCCGTTCTTACGATCGCCGGAGGAGCCGTGCGAATTTCAGGACTTATCTTCCCGTTCAAATCGGTGAACGTCGGGAGTATCGGTGGTGATTGGCCGACATCCGGGAGTGTCGACAGCACGTCTTTCGCTATCGTCGCCGGCGCCGTTCTGATGTTTCCTTTGCCCCCGCGTCCAAATTCGCTGGCGGCGACAAGCACTACGCCGATCGGCGGGACATCCTGGAACGGAGGAGTATTTTGGATGCCGGTCTTCACACCGGGCAGAGTCGAAGTTGGATTCGGAGTGCCGGGCTTAACTCCCGGGAGCACCGCAGTGGTCGTCGGGTTTTGCGGAGGCGTGCCGGGTTTTACTCCAGGCAGCGGAGCCGGCCCGTGCGGATTCCCCGTACCCGGTCCGTGGCCGTTGCCATTGTTGTTGTTCCAGTGATGCCGCCGTCGACGATGGTGAGAGTAATAGTACGAATTGTAGTTGTAATAGCTGTAGTTGTAGGGAAGCGGATACCAGCATACATTCCCGCCCAATATCCGGAGTACGACCAGAGCGGGATGCCACCAACTCCGGCTATTGCGATAGTAACCGTAAGGCGTCCAGTACCAGGATCCGTTGTCCCAGACCCACCTTCCGTGATGATAGGTCGCCCAGCCCCAGGGCTCGTCATTTACCCAAGTCCAGCCGTAAGGCCCGACCCAACGCCAGGTGCCGTATCGGTACGGCGACCAATTCGAATACTGGCTCACCGACGAGCTGAAAGGACGCCACACGTAACCGTACTTTCGCGTATTGATCCATTCGCCGTAGTCATTCAGGTCCTCGGCTCCGTAGATGTCGCGGTCGTAGTAACGATCGTAATGGGCGTCACGAATACGTTGCGCGATGATCGCGTCGCGGTCGAGCGACCATGTATCGAACTCGTCGCTGAACTTTGCCGCTTCGGCCGTTTCCCATTCTCCGGACTGGTTGCCGCCTATAAAGATCTTCGCCCGCCGTCCGTTCTTTACGGTGAATCCGGCGTCGGCTGAATAGACACGAGCTTCGCCTCCATCTGCCGCAGAGACGATGACCTCGAGGCTGTCGGGGACACCCGCCTCGATCTTATAGGTACCCGCTTTCTGGATCGAGATGGTAGTCTTCGGCGCATCGATCTCGAAGAACGAGCGCTTACCGTCGAACTCGGACGCTCGCACAACGACGGTGCCAAGCGGCACGCTGAGAGCGATGCCGCCGTCTTGTAATCCGATAAACTTTATCTGCGAATTTTCAGCGACACGAAGATACGTCGAGCTGTTGAACTGGATCTCGAATCGCCCGTTGCCGTCCGTTGCGATCTCATCGCCTTCAACGATCGGGAGATTTAACACAGCGACCTCCCAATCCTGGCTATCGGCCCGGCGAATCTGAACATCGCCATGAACATAACTTATACGCGCGACGCGGTCTGTGACTTCGGGAATATAGTCGTCGATTTCGCTCGCAAACACACCGGTGACGGAAAGCAGCACCGTTATCAATAGAAGCCCCCATCGAACCCTTGTAGTGGAATGCATATAGCTTCCCTCCTAAATTGTTTTGCTATTAACCCTCTCGGGAAGAGTCGTAAATCGAACTGCTTAAAGAACAAACTGAGTCCAATCCGCGTCGGTTCACGGCAAGAATCATACCCCTAAGCCTGAAAGGCGGAGCGTAAAGAAAATACAGGGGATTGTAAAGATTGCGCTGGACCGCGTTAACCGAAATCGTGCGCCGAGGGCTGAGACCGATGACCAAATAGTGTAAGCCGTTGTCTAGAAGTTTAGTTTCTGCTTAAGAACGTGAGGCCGGGCGGCGATGAAAAGGTTGCTATTCTGATCGAAAGCGATACCGAACGCCTGGTACGCGTCGAGCACTTTCAAATTCCGGCCATTCGAGTCCATCACGAAAATCTTGCTTGTGTCCGAGACGAACAAGCGGCCTTGAGGATCGACGGCCAGAGCATGCGGAGCATTTGCGCCGCTTGCGAAGCGGTTCAGGAATTTTCCGTCAGCCGAGAATTTACAGATGTCGTCGTTGTGCGAATCGAGCGCGTAGATCGTACCGCTTCCGTCCGATGCGAGTTTCTCGAAACCGAAAGTCGCGTCAGCTCTTTCGGCTGCGTCCTTCACCTCATTCAATACTTTTAGCGAGCCGTCGAGGAAGACGATCGATTTACTCGCCGCCGCGATCAACTTGCCATCCCATGTCAAAGCGATGCCTCGCGGATAAATGTTGGCTGACTTGGCAAGAAGTTCACCGGTAGTGCCGGAGTGTTTAAAGATGCCTTTGTCGTTTGCGAGATAGACATTACCATCGCGGTCGGCGACGAGGTCGTAAAGATTCGAACCTGTTTCCGGCGCCCATTGATTCAGAAACTTTCCATCGGCATCGAAGACCTGGATGCGGTGAGGTGAATAATTGGAACTGTAAATTCTTCCTTGTCCATCAACGGCGACATGCCGGTTGTCTTTGAAGAAACCGGCACCCGTTCCTTGGCCGCCGATTCTCATCACTTCGGTCGCGTTCATTTCACCGCGCGACTTTGGCAACTCGACGGGAGTCTGGTTTGCCGTCGCCCGGTTGTTATCCGTTAAGACTGGGATCTTTTTCTCGATCGC
>JANMUW010000256.1:0-3445 GCA_031392105.1 Acidobacteriota bacterium
AGCTATCAACGTCATTCGCACCGTGCAGAACACTGGTTCGTCGTCCGCGGCACTGCTAAAGTAACACTAAACGACGCTGAAATCATAGTGCGCACAGGTGAAGCACTCGACATCCCGCTAGGAGCCGCCCATCGAATCGAATACACCTCCCGAATCCGTACAGGCGGATCTGATGAAAATCATTCTGCGCGAATCGGATCGCCTGAACAGCATCATCACGAATTTCTTGAGCTATGCAAAACCCAAGGTCGGAAGCTTTAGCGAGATCGACGCGTGCGAGGCGATCCGCGATACCGTCAAGCTTTTGCGCCACAGCCCGGAGGTTACGGAAAAGCATCGTATCAAAGATGCTCTGCCGCAAAATCCAATTTTTGTTTCCGCAGACGCGACGCAGCTAAAGCAGGTCTTTTGGAATCTCGCGCGGAACTCGATCAACGCGATGCCGGATGGAGGTGAGATCTCGATCTCGCTCGAGACCGTCCCCGATAATCGCGTGCAGATCGTTTTCGAAGACAGCGGCGTAGGCATGTCGCCCGAACAGGTAGAGCGGCTTTTCGAGCCGTTCTCAAATTCCACCTCAGGCGGAACGGGGTTGGGCCTCTCGATCGTTTATCAGATCATCCGCGATCATGACGGCGTGATCAACGTACGAAGTTTCGAAGGCGAGGGTACCGTTATTACAATCGTCTTGCCTCGCGCCAGCCAACCGGCTTTAGTAGTACCTGAACTGGCAATTCACGAAACATCGGAGCCGACTCCGCTTAAGGAGTATCTTCAGGTTAAAACCGAATCGGAAATCTCTTCTTGAACCGAAACCTGATTTTCTGGGAAGATGATTGCTGTAGATCAGGCCTCCTTGGATACGCGCGAGCCCGCAGGATGCTGAACCCGCACATTACAAATGTCTAACATACTGATTGTTGATGACGAACAGAGCTACCGGCAGTTGTTGAGCCTGGTATTCGAAGGCGACGGACACACGATCCGGACCGCGTCGAATGGACGAGAAGCTCTTGCTCTTCTCCAGCGCGAACCTGCGGATGTCGTAATATCCGACGTGCGCATGCCGGATATGGATGGCATCGAAATGCTCAGCTCGTTGCGCGAGAGCCAACCCGATCTCGGGGTCATTTTGATGACGGCATTCGCCTCCGTAGAAACCGCCCGCGAAGCGTTCAAGCTGGGGGCGGACGATTTCATTCAAAAACCGTTCGATGTCGAAGAGCTAAAGCTGATCGTAAGAAAGACGCTTGAAAAGCAGGCGTTGATCGACGAGAACCGGGCGTTTCGACGAGCCCAGCGGGAACGAGGCAGCATCAAGAATATCGTCGGCAATTCGGCGAAGATGCATGCGATCTTTCAAATGATCGAGACGGTCGCCGAGGTCCAGTCGACTGTGCTGATCATGGGCGAGAGCGGGACCGGAAAGGAGCTCGTCGCACGCGCGATCCACGATCTTAGTGCGCGGGCGGAAAAGCCATTTATCTCGATCAACTGCGGCGCTTTTACCGAGACACTTCTCGAATCCGAGCTGTTTGGATACATGAAAGGGTCCTTCACCGGAGCCAATACAAACCGGAAGGGGTTGTTTGAGGCGGCGAATCGAGGAACGATATTTCTCGATGAAATAGGCGAGATGTCACCGGCGATGCAGGTAAAGCTCCTGCGTGTACTTCAGGAAAAAAAGGTCCGGCCGGTTGGTGCTCATGACGAGCTTTCGATCGACGCCCGCGTGATCGCCGCGACGAATCGCGACCTGAAACAGATGTCGCTTGACGGTTCGTTTCGCGAAGATCTTTTTTATCGGGTCTCGGTTATTCCGATCAACCTCCCGCCCCTCCGCGAGCGTACAGAAGACATTCCGGAGTTGGCGAATCATTTCGTTGGAAAATTCTGTGAGCAGACCGGCCGGGATCTGTCGATAGCTCCAAAGACAATGCAGTTGCTAGAGAAATACATGTGGGGCGGCAACGTCCGCGAGCTCGAGCATACTATCGAGCGGGCCGTTGCGTTGGAGCGTGGTGACGAGATCCAGCCTGAACGTCTGCCGGAGCACATTACAAATTACAATCCCGAACGGATCAACGCCGAGTTTGATCTGCCTGACACGGGTCTTAACCTGACGGCCCACCTCGAGAACCTCGAAAAGACCTACGTCGTCGAGGCGTTGCGCAAAACCGCCGGAAACCAAACCCGGGCCGCTGACTTGCTTCAGATGCAGGTTCGCTCGCTTCGCCACCTACTAGACAAGCACAACATCCGAAACCTCTCAGCCCAAATGCGAAACAGCGAATAGCGCTGACGATCGACTCTAGGAAAATATCGCTTACCGAATGAGTTGGCTATTCGCACAACTTAGGGCACAGGAAGGTCCAGGTTTTACGAATAGTCAACGAAAATTAGTGTTGATTGAGGCTTTGATCGTCATTGTCATTACCGATCAATGATCCCTTGCACTGGATTCGGTCGTCTGACAAAAAGTGTCACCGACCCGTTACCAAAAACTGTAATTCGAAGGCGGTTCGCCACCTCCTCACCTACCTTAGTAACAACTGAACAAAATCCTAACTGTAGACATAATACGAGATAAGTCAGCGGGAAAAGGCGGCATGCTTTCTGGCACGCACCTTGTAATAGACCCAGTGCCTGGGAAAGGGAGATAAAGTCTTATTAACTCTAGGAGATTGTGAATTAGAATGAAAAATCAAAAAGGTTTCTCTTTGATCGAACTTTTGATCGTTGTTGTGATCATCGGCATCATCGCCGCGATCGCTATCCCCAACCTGCTTGCAGCCCGCCGTTCGGCGAATGAAGGCTCGGCAGTTTCTTCACTCCGTACCGTTCACGGTGCACAGGCTACCTTCCAGGCTACGTCGGGTAATGGTAACTATGCAGGTGACGGCGCCGGTGGTGTTAACATAGCCGGACTCACGGAACTCAACACGGCTGGCCTTGTCGATGCTAACCTCGGACCGCAAACCGGTACGGTTGCTCTGAAGAGCGGATACGGTTTTACCATGTCTAACTTTGACTTCTCGTCGACCGTGCCGAATCCGGCTACGTTCTCATTGATCGCAAAGCCGTCCTCGAACACCGGTTTGACTGCAACTGGAACGCGTAACTTCGGTATCGCTACCGACGGTGTTCTCGGTGCTGAAGTTCTTCCTTCGACCGGTGGAGCTGGTGCGATGGCCATCGGTGGATCAGCTTCGGCTGGTGCTTCGTACAGTGCTGGTCTCCCGATGGGTAACTAGCCACGCGAATCTCAAACTTCGGTTTGAAAATGAGAGGAAGCGATTGTTATGATCGCTTCCTTTTTTTTGAATAAAGGATCTCCCCGACACTTCCCGCCCTAATGTTCTTCAGTAATCTTTCAGCGATCAAACCAGACCGAACGACGATCTTCTGCACGGGGGTCGCGGCGGTCTTGCTCGCATTTTTGGTG
>JANMUW010000267.1:0-53409 GCA_031392105.1 Acidobacteriota bacterium
GATGCCGCTCCGTGCCGCTGTAGTTCCTCGCCGATGAAAGGTGTAATATCCGCACCGAGATTAGATGGTAACTCAACGGGGTCATGGGTCAATTGACCGATGAGCTGTTCTTGAAATAAAAAAAGGCACGCTTCCGAAGGAAGCGTGCCAAAGGGCGAAAAGCCTATTGATAAGTTAGAACTGGAACCGAGCAGCAAACTGAATCTGTCGTTCGCGATAATTCGAGCTGCTCGATTCGGTGTTTTGACCGAAATTCGGATTGTAGTTCAGATTAGTACCCGAACGCGTGTAGAGGAGGTTCTGTTCGATGAACACATGCGTACGGTTGAAGATGTTGAACCCTTCTGCTAACAACTCCAGTTTGTACCGTTCGGTAAATCTGAAGCGCTTCGACAGACGAAGGTCGACATTCAGAATATTCGGCAGCCGGAACGCGTTACGCGGATTAAGCGGATAGCGTTGATCACCAAGCGTACCGTTCAACGTCGTTCCGGATACGGTTCCATCATACGGTCGTCCGGTGTAGAACGTAACGATAGGTGCGATAGACCAGCCGTTAAGGACGTAGTTCTGAATTGACGATTCGCTTCCCTTGAAGAAGGTCGGAGCGTAAACAGCACTCGCCACGAACTTGTGTCTCACGTCGTTGTTACTCGGCCCGGCATCGTAGCTTCGATCGAACGCGTTGTACGGAGAGTTGTTCTGCGGGAACGGAGACGAGTTCTGGTTCGTGTCGGTCGATTTCGCAAACGTATAGCTTGACTGAACCTGAAGTCCATCCGTAAACCGCCGGTTGAACTGGAACACAAGAGCGTTGTATTCGGATTTCGCCGAACTCTGAATTTGTGTCTGTGCCGAGTTTCCACTAACGCGGCCGTACTGCTCAAGCGTAAACACCTGGCCAGCATTCGGACCGCCAACCGTAGTGTAGGTGACCGTCGTTCCGAGCGGTCGCAGATTTTGATCCACGAATGTCGGCAAATGGCGGCCGAGACTGCCAAGGTACGCAACGGAGACAACAGTATTCTTCATGATCTGTCGCTCGAGAATTATGTCGTACTGGTTGATCAGCGGCGACTGAAAGTTTCGGGCGAAGAATTGAATATTCGCACTCGCCGGAGTCAGAGTGCTCGGCAGAAGATTGGGGAAGATCGGGGCACATGGATTTGTCGCCGTCGTCAACACTGGGAAGCAATTCGTCGATACACTTGCATTGACCGTGAATTGACCCTGCCCACCGGGATTACCCGTGTTGAGCAATGCATTATAGATCTGAGCATTGATGATTCGGCCGTAGTAAATTCCATAACCCATGCGAAGCGTAGTTTTGCCGTCGCCGGTAAGATCAATTGCTACGCCTACACGCGGTCCAAAATTATTCTTATCGCTCGGAAGGGTCGACGTAGCCTCATTGAGTGTCCGCAAGTCATTCGGGATGACCGCAGTACTCGTATTAGCCAAAACCGCATTTGGAAGCTGCTGATATTCGTAACGAAGGCCCAAGTTTACGGTCACACTGGGGCTTAGACGAAAGTCATCCTGGACAAAGAAGTTGTATTCCGCGGTGCTGAACTTCAAGCCCGGTATCCCGACTCCCTGCAGGTAGGTTCCGTTGTAGCATCTGCCCGCACGATTCGTCGCGGTAGTAACACAGGTCGGATTTCCCGCAATCGGCGACTGCCAATTGACGTAGTCAATGATGAAGTCATTGATCGTCGAATAAATATACGAACCGGTTTCAAAACGCAGATTCTGAATATCGTCGGTGACCTTGTTGTAGTCGCCGCCGAACTTCAGAGTGTGGCGTCCCATCGTCCACGTAACTGTATCGGCGATCTGGACTCGATCTTCGAACGGGAACTTAACGCGTTCAAAGTTTGCCGTAGTTCCAAAGCTGATTCCGTTCGTAAGAGCTACGCTCGGCGAACGCGGACCGGCAACGGTTGTTGCCGTCGTCGGCTCACCGGGGAGCGGTTCCTGACTGAATGCGAATTCGTGATCCTGTGAGTACTGGAAACGAGCTTCGTTGAGGACGTTGGTTGAGAACGTTGTCTGCATACGAACGTTCAGATTATCGACGTCGACAAAGTCGTCGCCAAAGCTGCGGCGGCCAAGCGTATTGGTGGCCTGTGTTTGAAGACCGGCGGGCGACTCGGCTCTCAGCCGGTTGTAGCTCACAGTAAACAAATTGTTCTGATTTATCTGCCAGTCGATCTTCGGGAGGATCAACGTCTGATCCTGACGACGCGGTGTTTCACCAGTCAATGAGTTGATAAAGCCGAGCGTGCTGTCGATCTGAGCAGTTGTAAGCCCCTTAGCCAGGAGAGTCGTTCGGTTCACCGTGCTCAGGTAATTCAGGTTCGGTCCAAAAACCGAAAGTCCCGGAAAGTTACGCTTCTGCTGATCGTAGCTGAAAAAGAAGAAGAGACGGTCTTTCACGATAGGTCCGCCGATCGTTCCGCCAAACTGATGACGAACATCCGTGGGTTTGATACCCACTACAGTTGTCGTGTTATCGGGATTCAAGATCGTTCGAAATGCCAGAGGATTGCGGGCACCGTATTTGTTGTTCCTGTAATACTCAAAAAGGTCGCCGTGAAAACCGTTAGTACCGCTCTTCGTTACCGAGTTTACGACACCACCAGCCGAACGTCCGTACTCCGCCGAATAATTCGAGGTGTTTACCTGAAACTCGCGGATCGCGGATTGACTTACTACATAACCGATTCGAGTTCGGCCGCGCTCTTCGGATTGAAACGCTTGATTGTTGTCACCACCGTCAACGGTGCTGTTATTGAGTAGACCTGAGATCCCACGGAAACTGATCAGACCGAACGTTCCGTCAGGAACTGTTGCAGGTGTAAGCAACACAAAATTCGATGCTCTTCGTCCATTGATGGGGAGCTCATTGATCGACGTCTGGTTGATGTTCGAGGACATATCCGCTGACGTCGTGTTGATTACCGGGGCTTCGGCCGTGACCTCAACTTCTGCAACTGCACTGCCGACCGTGAGCGGGATGTCGACCGGAGTAGACTGCCCGACTTCCACGATGATGTTATCGGCCTTCGCGGGAGCAAAACCGGCGACGGTGGTTTCGACGCGGTACGTGCCAGGTTGAAGGTTAGAGACCCGGTAGCCGCCGTCGTCGTTTGTGGTAACTGTCACGACACTATTTGTGCCGATATTTGTCACCGTCACGGAAGCATTCGGAACAACACCACCCTGTGGATCGGTGATCGTCCCGTTGATACCGCCCGTCACTGTTGACTGAGCAAAAGCCTGCCCGAATCCGAGAATTAAGCTCAGTGCGAGGAGGCTGAAAATTTTCATCGAAAGGTTCTTAGTCATTGGTTTTTGTTGACCTCAAAAGTAGTTGATCTGCTGATAAAATAACTGCGGCGACACGCCAATATTTTGAATTTTGGATATTTCTCTCGCTTTTTGGATTGCAGGTCTATCGAACCCAGCTGATCCCAAAATGCATTGATATCGGAAACTCTCCGCCTTGATATATTAACTATTGCGTTTGTAAACTCTTACCAATTTCACGCATTAGCCTGAAAGAACGGCTGAGCTGGAGATGTGAAATTGTCGATTAAGGGCAATCATCATAACGCAAGTTCGGTTCCGAACGACAACATAATGCGTAGCCCTGTGAGGCTTTTGGTATAAACAAAACTACACTCTCGTGCGTGTTCGAGACCACCGAATCGAAACATGGCGAAACTTCTCCGTAACATATACCTTTCCTTCCCAGATGGTATGCCGGCAGACCGAGAAGCCCGCCCGCCTTTACTCTCAAAGGTCAAAACGGCTTGAAAACAAATAATTTGCGTCTTTGAGCGAAACTTGACTTTTTTGTAATTGTGGTTTAGATTGTTCGGGCGTTAATGCTGGTGTTGTCACAAAATCAGTTGAAGCGTGTATATTAACAG
The DNA here is from genome assembly GCA_031392105.1 of Acidobacteriota bacterium. Lineage (GTDB taxonomy): Bacteria > Acidobacteriota > Blastocatellia > Pyrinomonadales > Pyrinomonadaceae > OLB17. Next base: position 3,939 of record JANMUW010000267.1, read on the forward strand.
CGAAAAAGGGGGGATTTATGGCTCAGGTAGATTATTCTACATCATCATACAGGACGCCGATGCATCATCGCATTCTGGCGAATATGCCGGTGAAGGCGAGTTGGATAGATGAGGAAAGCGGTAAGCGAATCAGCGTAGAAGGTATTACTGAAAACGTTGGCGAGACAAGCACATTGGTGAATCTCGAGCAGTTACCGCCAGTCGGAAGCGAGGTCAGACTTAAGATCCTCGAAGAAGACAAACCGATCATTGAAGTTTCGGCACAGGTTATCCGGGTCGAACGAGATCCCAGCAAGCCCCTTGCGGCCTTGACCATTTCTGAGAATCTTAAGAAATGGAAGTCGGTCGCAATGGATGCAGCCGAGAAATGGGTGATACGTCACTGGCAACTTAACTACGAAGAAGAATGGGTTAATTAGTTTCGTCTTCATTCGTTATTTTACTTATGCGGGAAGGTCTATATGAGCTTCCCGCTTTTGTTTGATTCGACAACGAAACTCCCGGCGCAGGCATCTTTCAATAGAATGAAAAGTACCGTAGTTGTTTTTCTCCTTCTCTTATTTTCATATTCCGCAGCTTTTTCACAGGAAAAACCACTTACACAGGCGGAATACGTGAAGCTGCTGTATGGACTGCAGAAGAATCCGGCCTCGAAAACGGAAATTATCGATGCGTTGCGGCGGCGCGGGATCGCGTTCACGCTGACCGACGGCCTTCGCGGTCTGACGCGCTCGAAAGGCGCGAATGACGAAGAGCTGAAACGCACACTTGAAGAAGCCGAGCGACGGCGCCAGAACCCGGAAGCCTCAAAACTGCCTTCACCGACGGAATCCGTCGGCCTCATTGATAAGGCTCGTGAAAAAGCCCTCGAGACCGTTCAGGAAATGCCCGATTTCGTGGTCAAACAGCTTATAACTCGCTTTGGAGCATACGCCGGAACCGGTAATTGGCGACCGTACGATAACCTTGTCCTTGCCGTCAGCTATAGCGCCGAGAAAGGCGAGCAGTATCGAATGCTCGCGCAAAACGGGGCCCCTGTCCAGGACGCAGTTCAGTCGAATAGTTATAGCGGACTCGAGGGCGCAACCTCCGGAGGTGAGTTCGTCGAGGATCTGGCAAAAATTTTTAAGCCGGCTAGCAAGACCCGATTCGATCTTCAGACGACCGATTTGATCCGTGGACGGCGAGCGCTGGTATACGAGTATCAGATCAACATCGAGAACAACAAGGACGGTGGTGTTGGCTTAAAGGGCGCGAAGGGTGTTCCGATGGGATCGGCTCCGGCGGGTGAGAAGGGCCGCATTTGGATCGATCGCGAAAACCATCGCGTGCTTCGAATCGACTATCAGCTCACCGACATTGCACCGACTTTTGCAGTCAAAGCGGTAACTAAATCGATAGACTACGACATGGTTGAGATCGCGGGGGAGAAATATCTCTTGCCGATAATTTCCGATTTTCGCGGGACAGTCGAGGGAACGGATTACAAGCGTTTCGAAAGTCGCAACGTTATCCGGTTTAAGAACTATCAGAAATACGGGACGGATGTGATCGCGGTCGAAGAGGATTCTGAACCGGTTGTAGAAGAGAAGCCTAATTAAGCGAAAAATAGGCAATAACTGCGGGAACGAAAAGCCACAAGAGACCTTTTACCAAAAAGAAGACAAAACCAGCTGCGCCAAAGCGCTTGACCCAGGTTCGGGCGGGGCATTTAGCTTTTACTGGTTCGGTCTCCATCCTGATATAAAATAGCCGTTCATGCGGATGTTTTCAAACTTTTCACATAAGTTTTGCTTCAAAATGAGAAAACGGGTTCTTAGATTTACGCTTCCGGCTCTTTACTTTATTCTTGTTTCGGGCGTATTCGCTCAGAACGCTCCACCTCAAGAACACGATAAGCGAGGGGCTCATTTGGTTGAACTCACCAAGTTAGACAACACCATAAAACTGGATATACGCTACGCGACCGCCAACAACTTCGTCGGCCGCGCCGTCTATCCCGAAGCGCGTGCCTTTCTTCAAAAACCGGCCGCGAAGGCTGTAGCGAATGTGCACAAAAAGTTACGGAAGAAAGGGCTCGGGCTGGTCATTTTCGACGGTTACCGACCGTGGACAATTACAAAGCTATTTTGGGATGTCGTCCCGGAAGATAAGCGGAAGTTCGTTGCCGATCCGGCTAAAGGCTCGAAACATAATCGCGGATGCGCCGTCGATCTTAGTGTCTTTGATCTAGAAACCGGAGAGTTGATCGACATGCCCTCCGGATACGACGAATTTACGGAGCGTGCTTCGCCCGACTATGCGGGCGGGACCGTTGACCAGCGTGGAAACCGAGATATGCTTCGCAAGCTGATGGAAGACGAAGGCTTCACGGTCAATCCTAACGAATGGTGGCACTTCGATTACAAGAATTGGCAGGATTACTCGATTTACGACATCTCGTTCGATGAAGCGGCAAAAGGTGAAAAAGTGAAAGAGTGAAGTCGTTTCTGTAACGCCTTTCACTCTTCACTCCTCGTTCTTACTCCCCCTTCGGCGCGTCTTTCGCTTTTCCAGCCTCGATCTGAAGCACTACCTTCACTTCATCTGAGAGGGCCGGAACTCCGCTCGGAAGATTCGTCCCGTAATTAACGCCAAAATCGCGACGGTTGAGCGTGGTTTCCCCCGCGATCCCCATCTTCATTCCTGCACGATCGCTTGCCGGCAGCCAGCCCGCGATCTCAAAAGGGATCGTGACGGATTTGGTAACTCCTTTCATCGTGAGATCACCGGTGACGATCCACCCCTTTCCTTTTTTCTCGACCTTCGTGCTGGTGAAAGACATCTCGGGATACTTCTCAACCTCGAAAAAATCAGCGGTCCGAAGATGTTTATCGCGACCGGCGACGCCTGTATCGACACTTGTCGTCATCGCTTTGAAAGTTACCTTCGATTTCGAAACGTCTTTCGAATCAAAATTCACTTCACCGGTGAAGTCGCGGAAGTAACCGGGCACTTCAATAAGCCCCATGTGCCTGACCTTAAATCCGATGAAACTGTGCGCCTTGTCAAAGCTGTAGACGCCCGACTCGCCGGTTTGTTTTGCGTCGGCGACAAAACTCTCGGCAAACGTCTTGTTGTCCACACTGGTGACACTACCCAAATAAAATATGCCGGCGGCGATAACGATCACCGCCAGAAACAAAATCTTTTTCATCTAAGCTCTCCTGATTCTGGTTTTTCTTTTTGAATTATGCGGCAAAAACGATTTGATGCAAACACGTAAAAAAGCGTTCGGTCAAGGGCATGCTTATTACGGTTATTCTGCTAAAATCCATGGCATGAGTCGACCGGAAAAAACGGAATACGATCCGTACTACGAACGCTATGTCTCCCTGGTTGAAAATGACGTCATCCTCGATACTCTTGCTTCGCAGTCTACAAAGTTGAACGCACTTTTTCTGGATATGCCGGAGAAACAGGGCGAGTTCAGATATGCCGAAGGCAAATGGAGCATCAAGGAATTGCTCGGGCACTTGATCGACGGCGAACGAATGTTTGCGTACAGGCTGTTTCGGATCTCGCGCGGCGACGAAACTCCGATCGAAGGCTTTGAGCAGGATGGCTACATCGAGAATGCTCATTCTGATAAACGGACGTTCACGAATTTGCTCGTTGAATTCTCCCTCCTACGACAGGCAAACATGCTCTTCTTCGAAAATCTGACGGCGGAAGCATTGGTCCGGGTCGGAACGGCTAACAACGCGAAAATCTCCGTCCGCGCCCTTGTCTATATAATGGCCGGCCACATCGAGCACCACCTCGCCATCTTGAAGGAACGTTACCTGGTGTGAATTTGAAGTTCGACGTCGTCGTCATTGGTGGCGGAGCAGCCGGTCTTTTCTGTGCGATCGAGGCCGGACGCCGAGGTCGCAGAGTGCTCGTGATCGAGCGGAACGCGCAGGTCGGCCGCAAGATCATCATCTCGGGCGGCGGACGGTGTAACTTCACAAATATCCATACTGGACCTGACAATTTTATTTCGGCGAACCCGCACTTCTGCAAGTCAGCGCTAGCCAGATACACCCCGGACGATTTCCTGAGGCTGGTAAAGAAACATAAAATTGATTTTTATGAAAAGAAGCTCGGACAGCTATTTTGTCGCGAAAGCTCTCGCGAGATCGTCGAAATGCTTTTGAGTGAGTGCCGGCGCTCGAAGGTCGACATCCGGACAAGCGCTTCGGTTTCAAAAATCGAACGCCGCGACGTATTCCACCTGGAAACATCCTTTGGGCCGGTCTCTTGCACAAGCCTTGTAATCGCGTCCGGTGGACTCTCATTCCCAAAAGTCGGAGCAACCGGTTTCGGTTACGAAATTGCAAAACAGTTCGGATTGAAACTTGAACCTACTCGACCTGCACTCGTCCCCTTAATGTTTGAGAAAGACCAGTCAAACGCGAAGCTCGCCGGCATGTCAGTCGACTCGGTCGTTTCGACAACGAACGCCAGTTTTCGAGAGAACATTTTATTTACCCATCGCGGATTGTCCGGTCCCGCGATCCTGCAGATCTCGAACTATTGGACAAGGCCTGATCCCGTGTCAATCGATCTAATGCCCGAAATCGTGATCGAGGATCTTTTCGAGCACGAAAATCAAGGTCGGCAGACACTGACAACCTTTCTCAGTCAGTTCCTACCGGCGCGGCTTACAGAAATGTTCCTGCCCAACGAAATGGCGAGAACGCCGTTGCATAGGATTTCCCGGAAGGATCTGGAGGATGTCGTGTCGAACGCAAAAGAGTGGAAGGTAAGATTTCGGGATTCCGAAGGGTATGACAAAGCCGAAGTGACAATAGGCGGCGTATCGACGGATGAGCTATCATCTCAAACAATGGAAGCCACACAGGTGGCCGGGCTTTTCTTTATCGGCGAAGTCGTCGACGTGACCGGCTGGCTTGGGGGATACAATTTCCAATGGGCCTGGGCTTCGGGATATGCGGCCGGCCAGTCGGTTTAAAAAACGAAAGGGGAAACGTCTCCCACACCGTCTCCCCCCGTTCGAACCGATTGCGTGGAGCAATCGGTAACGAAGCTGGTCTTTAAATCGACCTTTATTTCAAAATTTCTTTACAATCGGTGAACGACCGTGTAGGATATTTACACAATCGTTGAAGGTTGTCAACACAAAATACGTGGCGGACGAAAAAAATCTTTTCATTGATCGATTTGTTGAAGTATGCGGGACTTCAGAGGCCGCGAAGATTCAACGATTGTTGGACATTTCCTACCAGGCCGCTAAGAATTACCTTCAAGGCCGACTGCCTGACTCCTATGTGCTCCGAACCATCGCGGAACGAACGCCATACTCCTTAAACTGGCTCCTGACGGGTAAGGGTGAAAAGCTGGTCTCGGAACCTGTTCAGGAAGACACACCTCTATCTGCCAGCCAAATTCGCGATTTGATCCGGAGTGAATGTGTGGGACTAATCAACGAAGTGTTGGCGAGCCGAGAGTCGACCCGCCAAAAAGTCGTCGTACTACAGTCCGGAAGCTTGAAGTCGGAAAAGGTAAAGGAAGCTTCAACCATCCCCGAACACGAAAACTAAAGAAACGCTCAGCTTTCTTTATAGAATCGTGTCAATATAGTCGGAAATCGAACGCACGGCTGAACCAAAGTAGGCTGCCAGGCCGCCTCCACCCATTTCGCCGTCCTCTGTTGTCATTGTCACAACAACTTTCCCAGTCCTGCCGTTTTCTCCAGAATCAGCCAGGCCGCCTCCGCCCATTTCGCCGTCCGCGAAAGCCGCTCCGCAGAATAGTGCGATCAAAACCATTACCTTGAGAGAGTTGTTCCTGATATTTTTCATTGTCTTCGTCTCCATTTTTCTGTTTTTCTATTGATACAAGGGAGTATCGCCGCTATAATACACCCGACAAAACGAATCCCTCAGCCTATGAATCCCCGCCACCCACAGACAGCCCGCGCTCATAGCGAACTTGTCCGCGAACTATTCGCGTTAGAACGAAGCGGACATTTCGAGCAGGCAATGCTGGAGTTGCGAGGTACTTGGGATGACACAACGATTGAGCCAAGTGTTACAGGTTTAGACCCGCGACTTGCCGCGGAAATTTATCTCAGATGCGGCGCGTTGATAGGTTTCCTCGGACACAGCCGGCAAATTCCTTCGGCACAGGAGAGGTCCAAGAATCTCCTTACTAAAGCCCGCTCTATTTTTCTCGAACTCTATCAACCTGAAAAACTCGCTGAGTGCGAGGACTATCTTGCGCTCGCCTACTGGCGGACTGGCGAGATCAACGAAGCAGAAAGCTGGATCGAAGAATCCCACGCACACGACATCTCCGACACATGCGACGCTCGCCTTTACTCGCACGTCATTAAAAATCTCGTCCGGTTGTCACAAAAACGATTTGCGGAGGTATGTGAAAACTTTTCAGCGTTGCGGGAGTCTTTTTTGGAGAATGCAGATGACTTCCTGATCGGCAATTTCTATATGAATTTCGCAATCGCGGCGAGAAACATTGGCGACATTTCCAGCTCGCAGGACGCTCTGTATCAGGCCCGGGATTTTTTCGCCAGGGCGGGCAACAACGTTCAGGTCGCAATGGCAGAGAATAATCTTTGTTATCTCTATAAATCGGAGCGAAAATTTGTCGAGGCACACAATGCGATCGACCGCGCGACGGACCTGTTCAAGCAGATCGGAGATCGTACGCGTGAGGGTTTCTCCCTGGATTCAAAGGCTCTGATATTTTTGGACGAAGGTAAGTATGATGAAGCTCTCGACGCGGTGGATCAAGGCATTGCGATTCTTAGGAAGAGTGAGAACTACGGCTACTTGACCGAAACCATTGCCACGAAAGCAAGGATCCAATTGTTTTCGAACGACTTTTCCACGGCAACGCTTACCCTTCTCGAAGCTGTCGAGCTTGCGAAGGTTCGGATCGGCGAAGAGGCCGCTATGCGTCTCATCCGCGAATTCGAACAGGCTCTCGACGATCGGAATTCTGGACGCGGCCGTAACCCGGAAGGCGAGCGGTCAGGTCTGGCCGGCGATGATCTGAAACTGGTTCTTCCGACATCGATTTCGCACTTCGACGATTATCAGGGAATCTGGATAAGCAACTCTGACCTCGAGCCATACGGACTCGCACGCGGGTCGCTGGCCGTTGTCGTTGATGACAAGGTTCGGCGCGGCGATCTGATCGCCTTGGTCGAATTAAGTACCGACCTCGTAAGTTGCGGATTTTACGATTCTGACTTCGGGATTGTATGTCTTGAAGCGGGCGGCTCGGAACCGCAGCTGTTCGATAAGTCGGATATAAAGATCCTTGGAAAGATCGTCGGCGTATGCAGGCAAGAGAAGAACTCTGACGGCACGCTTGACGTGATACCGCTCGAACTTTAACTAACGGAAAGCCGAGATGTCCATCCCGTAACGCTCCTTTACGTATTCCTCTGCGGCCTCATTTACATTTTTCAGATTTGCCAGCCTGCGTTCGGATTTTTTGATGAAGCCTTTCGTGCGCTCGGCCATGTGCTTCAACAGGTCCCTGCCTTCGCCGAACTCCGCATTTATTTTCTCCCGCAGCACAAACAGCTCGGAAAGCTCAGCCTTTGATTTTTCTTCCTTCAATTCCTTCAGCCTGACTTTGATCTGTGCGACTTGCCGGATCGCGCGAACAATATCGTCGCCGACCGAATCACCCTTCACAATATCGGGACTGTTCTTGAAATCGTCGACGAGCTTGTTGAGTTGGGCCTGATCGCCGGCAGAATAGGCTTCGTTTAGTTTCGCCATGAGGCCGTGGCGCTTTTCCTTTTCTTTCGGATCGAGCGCGAGGTCGGGATGAATAATGCGGGCAAGATTATGATAAGCCTTCTTTGCTTCCGGCGTGGGGTTCCATTTGAATGAGCAAGCCTCGGCGTTCTCACTATTCGCCGCGGATTCTTCAGCCCGACGTCTAAGCTCATCGGCTTTCTTTTTTATCTCCTCGTCGTCAGGTACGAGCTTGTATTCCTCTTCCGCGATCTGTGCTTCGATCTCGTCCAGATCGGCGTAGAGCCGGCCGACTTCCATCTTGTATCGCGCTTCGAACTGTTCAAGCTCTCCACGAAGATCGGCCATTTCTTCTTCACGATCGGCAAGCCGGTCCTTCAGGCGCCCAAGGAGTCTGTGCTTCTTGTTCAACTCATTTTCTTCAGGTGTTAGCTCGATCATGAGTAAAGATTCGTCGGCCGGGTAAGCAGGTCGACCGGATCATCGATGTTCAGTGCTTCCCTCACGTAAAACGGCTCGCCGGCCTGGGTTCCGATCAACGATCCGAAGTAACGCGAACGGCTTTCAAGCTCATCGAGAAACGTGCTGCTTGTCAGCCGCGTTTCCGGTTCTGTCGAACCGGGATCGTAGAATTGCGACTTGTGGGCGCGTATCGCGGCCATCTTTTCTTCCAAAAAATCCGAGACGTCGACGATAAACGACGCCTGAACTCGGCGCGAAAAAAGATTGTGAGCGACGTTCGGCACCACGATTTTTTCCCCGCCGGTTTCCTCATCGTATCGCTTCATGCTCGAGAGTCGTGCCGATTCACGAACCAGTTGCGCAATATGATCATGATCGGGGTGCGGGTCGTTGATCTGATGTGTCAGGATCACCCTGGGCTTCAATCGCCGAAGAGCTCGAACCAACTTTGTCCGGGATTCGTCATCACAGAAGACATGACCGTCCGCGAGACCGAGATTCTCCCTCACATCAAGTTTCAATATCGCCGCCGCATTTTTCGACTCTTCTTCTCGTCCCTCCACGGTTCCGCGCGTTCCCATTTCACCTCGAGTAACGTCCAGGGCTCCGGTCCGGTATCCAAGATGTTTCATCTTTAAAAGCGTGCCGCCGACGCATAGTTCGACGTCATCCGGATGGGCGAAAATTGCGAGAATGTCGACAGGTTCCATCAAGTTAAATCTAGCATAATTGGTATCATTCGATTATGGAACTAACGGTTCTCGGCTCAGGCACGTCCGTGCCAAACGCGAAGCGGAGCAGCTCCGGCTTTTGGCTGCAGACGAATGGCGGCTCGATATTGCTCGACTGCTCGGCATCGGCGATCCACCGCATGGCGCAGGAGAAACTCGATTGGCCCGGCCTCGACGCGATCTGGATATCTCATTTTCATCTCGACCATTGCGGAGGCCTCGCGCCGTTTCTGTTCGGGACCAAACATGCACCGATCATGCAGAATCGGACCAAGCCGCTCCGCATCGTCGGGGGAAAAGGCTTGAGAAATCTGGTAACGAAATTCAGCGACGCAAACAATTACAATTTGCTTGAGCAGCCATTCCCGATCGAGTTTATTGAGATGGCGCACCTTGAAAAGATTGAGATCTTAGACGGTGTCGAAGCGGTCGCGTATTCAACGATTCATACTGAGGACAGCCATGCAATTCACCTTCGCGAGAACGATTCGACATTCGTCTACACGGCTGATACAGGGTTCGATGAAACCCTCGCGACCTTCGCGCGTCGCGTCGACTTACTGTTGATGGAGTGCTCGTTTATCCGGAACAAGCCGATCGACAAACATCTCGAACTCGCCGAAGCAATTCATTTGATCAGACGTGCGGAACCTTCACTTGCCGTGCTAACGCACTTCTATCCGGAATGGGATGAGGTGAGTTTTGTTGAGGAGGTCTCAAAATTGTCGCCAGGACGTGATGTGATTGAGGCGACCGATGGATTACGGATCTCCCTTCCGAACAAACTAAAAACTAAAAAGTGAAAACTGAAAACGCCTTGACGGTCATTTTCAGTTTCCACTTTTTAGTTTTAGTTTGTTCGGAAGCTTAGCCGCCCACCTTTCGCTTCGCCATCGCCATCAGCTCGTCAGGCATCCATTTCTCAATTACCTTGTCTTCGGCTTCGGCGATCGACTTGCCGCGGTTGCGCCATTCCTTTGCCGGATCATCCTCGCGACCCGATTGTTTCGGATAGTTCTCAACCTGTTCAAGGCTGATGATGATGCCGTGAACGACATCGGTCCAATCGTCATTCTGAATTCCGCGAAGCACGATCGGTAATCCCGCCGTCCAATCTTCTTCCGGTGCGATGTTGTCGTATTCCGGGATGGTTAAAAACGCGGTCGCTGGGATCGGCTTTCCACTGAATTCACTCATCAGCTGTCTTTTCACGTCAGCATAGGTGCCATTCGGATCGGCGGTTCGCATTTCGAGAGCGCGGCGAAAAATATCGGAGACAGTTGGTTGAATGCTCATAGAAATTATTAGCCACAGATTATCACAGAACGTGACCGCAGATAACCGGCTCGCATCCGGATCCGTTATAATCTGGTCGCCGGAATAAAATGAAATGTCTATGAAACGTCTTATTTACCAACTCCATCTGATCCTCGGCATAGTTGTTTCGATACCAGTTCTGGCGTGGGCGTTGAGCGGATTTCTCTACGCTCTGCCGAACGTGGTCGAAGGCGGGACGGTCGAAAAGATCGACGCGGCTCGCGTAAAAATCACACCACCCGAGGCGATCGAAAAGGCCAACGCCCTCGCCGGAAGATCGCTGCCGACCACCGCGCTTGCTCTTCTCATGAGAGACGGTCGGCCGCAGTACCAGTCGATCGGCGGGCTCGGAGCGGATTCGATATTCATCGATGCGGAGAATGGTGAAACAAGTTTCGCTAAACCGCCGACCTGGAAAACCAGATTCTTCCGCGAGGCTCATTTTTACTTTTTTGCCGGAAGTTGGCAGGTGACGCTAATGCTATTGTTCTCCGCTCTCGCGGCCTTATCTGCGGCCACCGGGATCTATCTGAATATCATTTACTGGTCGCGACGGCTCGGCTGGCATACGGTTCGTAACCAAAATTGATCTCCCGACAACTTTACCATTGCTGAATATCATCAGAACCGCTAGCCTAATCTCGTGGTCAGGAAAACTCTGATGAAATTTATACTCGCCATTGCACTCATTTTTAGTGGTCTGATGTTCGCCCAAGGACAGGGCGGCAACGAGCAGGCGCCGATCGTCGAAAAAGACATCGTCTATAAGGATTGGGTCTATAAGAACGTCTTGACCGGGAACGATATGAACCTTCGTAAGTTCACGGTCGGAAAGAAACTGGTGATGGTCGTCTATTTCGCTCCGTGGTGCCCGAACTGGAAACACGATCTTCAGTTCGTCCAGTCGATGTACGACAAGTACAAGGGCAACGGATTTGATGTAATCGCGGTAGGCGAATATGACCCGATCGATTCAATGAAAGCGCACATCGGCCAATACAGACTGACTTTTCCCGTGGTCTGGGAATCCGACGCCCGAACGGCAAAGCAGACCACACCGCATTACGCGTATCGCAGATCTGTCGGCGATACGCGCAACTGGGGATCGCCCTGGTACATTTTTTTGGAAGTTAACAAGCTCGAGCCGGCCGGCTTGGAGATGACAAAAAGGGCTTCGATAGTGAATGGCGAGCTAATTAAACCCGACGCGGAAAAGTTTATCCGCGAGAAATTGGGTCTTCGTGCTGAAGTAGCCGTGGGGACCGCGAAAGCGGCAGAGATCGAAGTATGCGAATCGGAAAAGAAAAACGCCACGCTCATAAAGCCTGACGCTAAGCCTTAAGAGATCTTCATTCCGAAACAGAAATACGGCGGACCCGATTTACGAGTCCGCCTTTATTTTTTGCCTAACCGAATTCTAGAGTTCCGCGTTCGGCATTGCGGCAAGGGTGTCGTTGAGCTTTTGCTGAACGGTCCGAAGGGGCGTGTTTGCCGCCACGAACCTTCCTGCGATCGCTGATGTTTCCGCCTGGCCCGCAAGATCTGAAATACCCTGGATCGTCGGCAGGTATTTCTTGAGTACCGCCTTTACCCGAAACTCCGATTCAAGCTTCACCATCCCCTCGCGGAGATTGCGTATCGCGGCGATGACCTTTTGCTTGTCAGCGTTATTCTTGTCTACCGCTTCCTTGTTGAGCCGCTTGGTCTTCAATTCGACGTCCAGAGCCTCGATCGCCTGAGCGATCGAGCCAAGCCGCTCGGTAAATAAGGTTACATTCGCGAGCTGGTTTGAGACCTTTACTCGAGCCGCGCGGACATCAAGCGGAGGAAGCGTCGAGGTTTTTGTCGTCGTTGTCGACCGCTTTACCGGCTTTTTCGTACCTTGGGCGTACGCTCCAATCGTCAACAAAGCCATTGCCGAAACTGCTAAAAACAAATATCTTGTGATCTTCATCGTCCTCCCCACCTGTTCAAAGTATGCTGAACATTTTATCATATTGGAATGTCGGAGAGATCGTTGGAGGTTCGCAGGCTGGGCCGAGTTGCCTATTCGGACGGTCTGGAGTTCCAGAAGCAGCTTGAGCATGAGGTTATCGAGAACCGCGGGCTCGACTATCTTTTGCTGCTCGAACACCCACATACGTTCACTGTTGGCAGGCGTTCGAAGACCGAAGGTGTGCTCGCAACGGCGGAAATGCTAAGGAAACTAGGCGTAGAGGTCTTTGAAACGAACCGCGGCGGAAAGGTAACTTATCACGGGTTAGGCCAGGTAGTAGGCTATCCCATAATTTCACTCTCGCCCGATCGCGAGGATGTTCACAAATACGTCCGCGACATCGAGGAAGTGCTGATCCGCACGATGGCGGATTTCACTATCGAGGCATTTCGGATCGACGGCCTTACCGGAGTTCATACGACCGAAGGCAAAGTCGCCGCCATCGGTGTCCACATCAAGCGTTGGGTCACGACTCATGGGTTTGCATTGAACGTGAATACTGATCTGAGCTATTACAACTGGATCATCGCTTGCGAAGGTGAACCGGTAATATCGATGAATAGTCTCCTCGATCGTGAAGTTGATATGGGCGAGGTGGAAGATCGGCTGGCAGAAAATTTTAGAGAGGTTTTTGGATACAGATCGGAGCCAACGACACTGGCGGAAGCCCGAGCGGTAGCGAGGGTGTCTGATGTAAGCGTCTGAAGGACACACTCCCTACCGGTCGTGTTCTGCCTTTTGCAACGAGGTTATCTATGAAAAGAGTTTTCGGCTTTATTATTGCATCGATGATTGCGACCGCTTGCGGATCCGCACCGACGAACAACACTACTAAGTCCAACGCATCAAACGCCGTTAACTCGACGACACCGGCGGTGCAAACGCTCTCAGTCGTCGACACGCCGCAGCGGGTCAAGGACATGATGGCTGCACGTGGCGAGCAGGATGCTGCACAGCCGACGCTGAAGATCGTCGAGCCCGCGGCCAATTCGACCGTCAGCAGCTCGACTGTGAAGGTGAAGCTCGCGCTAAGTGGCGATTTAAAAGGCTACCAGCCGCACAAAGATCCGACGACGCAGATGGGTAATCACATCCACGTGATACTCGACAATCAACCGTACGAAGCGTATTACGAGATAGACGGTGCACCGTTCGAGTTGAGAAATGTTTCTGATGGTGAGCACACTCTCCGCGTTTTTCCATCGCGACCATGGCATGAAAGCTATAAGAACGCCGGTGCTTTCCAGATGGTGAAATTTACCGTTAAGAACGGCGGTGCGGAGGCAAACAAACCCGCAACGACGAGGAACGGCCAGCAGATGTCGAATGCAAATTCGAATGCAAACGCGGCTCCGCCGGCCGAAGGCAAAGACATGCAGAACTCGACTTCGGGTGCGGTCGATGCGACAAAGCCGCTACTCACCTACAGCCGTCCCAAAGGTGAGTACAAAGGCGCAGAAAGCGATCCAATCATGATCGACTTCTGGTTCGAGAACGCAAAGCTTAAGGGTGATGGCGGACAGTACCGAGTGCGTTACTCCATCGATGGCGGCGAGGCAAAGTACATCGACAAGTGGGCACCCGTTTGGTTATCGGGCTGGACCGCCGGCAAACATACGATCAAGCTCGAGCTCGTCGATGAAGCCGGCAATCTCGTCGACAACGGCGGATACAATTCGACGACGCGTGATATCACCGTGGTCAAATAGCTTTTCTGTAACTATCCACTCGAAACTATCCACTAGTCACTGAAGCTTCAGTGGGTAGTGAATAGTTTCAAGTGGATAGTCACTGCGGGCCGACCGAATTTCGTTTATGCTTCCTTAGCTAAATTCTATGAGAAGAGACACAACTTCGTGGTACAGCCACAATCTGAACATGGACATGCCGCTCGTGGCATATGGTCACGCGGGCTATCCGCTTTTGATGTTCCCGACCGCCGCAGCCGACTATCTCGAATACGAGCGCTTCCATCTGGTCGACGCGATCAAGCCCCTAATCGAGGCGGGAAAGATCCGGGCGTACTCGATCAACTCGGTCAACAAGTACAGCCTGTTGAACCGCGAATCGCATCCCGCATGGAAGGTCGAGATGCTCGAGCGCTACGACAAGTACATCATGGAAGAAGTGCTGCCCCTCATCCGGAACGAATGCGGCGACGACGCAAAACCGCTGACCACCGGAGCGTCGCTTGGCGCCTTTCTCGCGGCGAACACATACTTCAAACACTCCGATGAGTTTCGTGGGACAATCGCGATGAGCGGCAGCTACGACATCTACAACTATCTCGACAAAGGGTTCTACGACGACAACGTCTACTTCAATAATCCCGCGATGTACCTGAAGAATCTGAACGATGATTTTCATCTCCCGCGTCTTCAAAAAGCGGATTCGATCGTCATCGTTTCAGGCCAGGGTTCATACGAAGCGCCTGATCGCAGCCGCGAGCTTTCGGACATTCTCAATTCAAAAGGCATTCCGCATCTGCTCGAGCTCTGGGGTCACGACGTCGCGCACGATTGGCCGTGGTGGCGAAAGATGCTTCCCTATTATCTCGGACGCTTTACCGGTCAGTAAAGCATTACGAAATTACCAATTACTTAATTACAAAATTAAAAGCATACAAAGACCTTCGAAGCTCTTCAGCCCACGAAGGTCTTTTCTCATTCAATTTTGTAATTAAGTAATTAGTAATTTTGTAATGGAAATCAGCGAGCGAGCGAGACGCTGATGTGCGACGGATATTTCGCCGAACGGTATATCTTCTGAGTCGCCGGTTGAAAATCAGCTTCTTCAGCACGAAGAATATTCGGAACGAACTTCTGCGGATTACGATTGTAGAGCGGGAACCAGGTGCTCTGGATCTGGACCATGATCCGATGTCCTTTCTTGAATGTGTAATCGTTCCCGCGCATGTCGATGGAATATTTCCTCGCAGCGTTTGGCTTCAAAGGTTCGGCTTTCTCAAAGCTCTTCAGATATCGCCCGCGAAATATCTCACTCGCCACCATGAGCTCATAGTTCGACATCTTCGGATCCTCAGCACCCGACGGATAGATATCGATCAGCTTCACGACCCAATCGCTGTCCGTGCCGCTCGTCGAAGCAAAAATATTTGCGATGATGTTACCGGTGATCGTTACCTCGTCGGTAAGCGGATCGGACTTCCAAATCAGAACGTCCTTGCGATCGGAGACGAAGCTCTGGTCGTCGACAAGCCAAGCGTACCATGTCGAGCCTTGACCATAGGTGGGTAGTATCGGGCGTTTGCGATAAGGGACCGGATTCCCCGGATCAGAGACGTAGGAATCGGACGCATCGGATCTATCAGTCGGTTTGTCGAATGAAAGTTTGCCTGACGCGTGAAGGTATAATCCAGCCTTCCGATTTGTTTTCGGTGTCCATGAGTCGTACCCCATCCACCGGTTCGAGCCGGAACGAAAGATAGACGCCTCCGGAAGCTTCAACGACCCTTTACCTTTCAGATGATAAGCAAAAAATGGCGCGAGGATCTCGGATCGAAAATGCCGGCCGGTGTCGCTACCGAAATCGATCGCCGCAAGCTTGCGGCCGCGTCCGCCCCATCCGCCGTGGTTCCACGGCCCCATCACAAGATTGACCTGATCATCTCTATCAGCTTTCTCGAGCGTCTTGTAAAGAGCGAGTGGGCCGTACAGGTCCTCCTGATCCCACCAACCGCCAACGATCAACGTAGGGACACTCGTGTCCCTTAGATACAAATTCGTGGCTCGTGCCTGCCAGTACGCGTCCCAGTCGGGATGCTCGAGAAACGCTTTCCACGAATGCGACTTCGTCGCGAGTTCGGTCGCAAGATCCGACATCTTCTTCGCACCCATGTACCACTTGAAAAGATCAGGCTCTTCAAACTTGATATCGCCACCTTTCTTCGCCGACTCGAGCGGGACCGCCCACTCGTGTGCGTACGTTTGACGCAAAGCTCCATGATGCGAGAAATCGTCTCCCATCCAGAGATCGGTGACCGGTGCCTGCGGCGACGACGCCTTTAGCGCCGGATGCGGATCAAGCAATGCTACGGCCGCGAGCCATCCGGGATAACTGACTCCGCAGATGCCGACGCGTCCGTTATTCTTCGGAACGTTCTTCAGCAAATATTCGATCGTGTCATACGTGTCCGTGCTTTCGTCGACTGATTTCGGATCGCGTTTGTCACGGGGCGGCCGGAGCATCTCGAATACGCCTTCGGAATCTTCACGCCCACGGATGTCCTGAAACACGAAGATGTAACCATCTTTCACGAGCTCGGCTTTCGCCCCGTTAACGCGGGAGGAGTTCCAGCCTGCGACACCGTACGGTGTTCGTTCCATGTAGATAGGCAAGTTCTCGGTTTGGGATTCCGGTGTAAGGATGATGGTGAAGAGTTTCACCCCGTCGCGCATCGGGATCATTGCCTCGGTGCGTTTAAACGCAACACGAGTATCCTTCGCCGGCTGGTCCGCGATTTTCTTCGTATGAAATTCCGCCCCGTTCTGCCGCCATATCATTCCGTTTACGCGTCCCGAAGGATCACGAACGAATTCTGCGGATGCAGGGAATGCTTTCAAAACAAATTTGTTCTCAGTGCTCGGAAAGATCTCTACCCTGTCCTGATTAGTTCCCTGAAGATAAAACTTTTCACCCTCACGAAAGAACGACAAAATGAGCCCACCCAGATTCTCCGCGTCCTCATACTGGCCGACAAATGGATCGAACGCCTCCGGTGCGATCTTGATCTCAAACGGTGTCGGCTGCGCGGTTGGCTGTTGGGCGTCGACCCGAGAACCGAGAAAGAGAGACAAGAGAACAAGTACGATCGTGATGTAAGTTGGAGGAGTCATATGAATTTGAGAAAAGTATGCGCAGATTCTACGCACTTTCTGAACGAAAAGTTTACGCTGCAGAGCGAACCCGGATAGCCGCATCCTTACCGCCTGGAGATCCCTCCGGCAAAAAAGGCTCCCCGAATCGGAGAGCCTCTTTACTATTTGCGAAATACGGCGTCTAACCGTCGCCTTTCTTCCCTTTCCGCTTCTTTCCCTCGGGAACATCCGCCGGTGCGGGATCCGGATTTCGCGGAGGCGGTTGTGCGATCACCGGTTTCGATACTGGAGGATTATCTCCTGACGGATTTGTCTTCGGTGCGTCGGTGTCCCCGGCCGGAGCGTCCGCACCGCCCGTTGCGCCGGGAACCGCAGTAACGCCGGTAGACGTACCAGCATCGGTCGAGAGCGTCGCTCCTGATTTGATCGCGGCCTGGTCGGCCTTCTCGAGTTTCTCAAGCTCTTCGCGCTTGTTTCTCTCGATCAAGGTCTTGATCTCGGATGGTATTGGAGGTGCGCTCGGGAAACTCTCCTTCGGTTTGTCCTTCATGAACGGATTCATGAACGCGTTGAAAAACGGCAAAGCTCCGTGGCCGCCGGTCATGTATCCGCCGAGATTCTCTTTCTTCTCCGGATTCCCCATCCAGACGCCGGTCGCATATGTCGGTGTATAACCAATGAACCAAACATCCGTGTGATCATTCACCGTACCCGTCTTGCCCGCCAGAGGTTGTCCTCCCGCCTGGGCACCAGCGGCAGTTCCTCCGCCGGCCGTTACGCCTCGCATCATGTCAACCATCGTCAGGGCGACGTATTCACTTGTAACCTTCGAAGTCGTATTCTTCCACTCTTCGAGCAGTGTTCCGTCGCGGCTGTAAACTTTGCGGATCAAATGTGGAGAGACTCGAATACCTTTGTTTGGGAACGACGAATACGCCGACGTCATCTCAAGCAGCGACGCTTCGCTCGCTCCAAGCGCCGACGGCAAGCTCGGAGCCATAGGATTAGTAATTCCGAACCGTCTAACCATTTGGCCGCCGGCCTGAATTCCAACCTGCTCGAGTAAATGTACAGCGGCGAGATTATAAGATTTCGCCAACGCGATCTTCAACGGGACGTTTGGATGGCTCGTGCTTCCGTCGAAGTTATGCGGCATCCATCCGCCGCGCTTGATCGGCGCACCGCTGACAAGCATGTCAGGTGTCATCCCGTCTTCGACGGCCGCTGTGTAGATAAACGGCTTGTACGCCGATCCCGTTTGTCTTAGTCCCTGCGTCGCGTTGTTGAATTTGTTAGTGTGAAAGTCGTAACCGCCGACCATGCATACGATCTCGCCGGTGTGGGCGTTGATCGAGACAAGCGAGGCTTGAATCTCCGGTACCTGCGACAACTCGACCTGCAGTATCTGGTTCTCGTTATCGACTTTCTTGACGAGGAACTCAGGAAGAAAACCGATCTTCAACTCTTCACGCGGCCCTTTTCCGCTGCGGCCCATATCGGCGCGCGTTACGACAGCTTTGTACTTTCCGAATCGAACGCCAACTTCGTCCGAACCGGCGTTGGCTTTGACGACGAGGCCCTTGATGTACTCGCCTTCGTCGTATTCGTCGCCATACCAGTCGGCATGTTTGTACGAGGCCAGTTTGTTTGCGATCTCCTTTTCGTCGGTCAAGGGCTGGTTTTCGGCATCGACGAGAATGTTTTGATAATCAGACCGCCACCGTCGCCCCTTATCAAACGCGCGGAGGCGTTCGCGGATAACCTTGGTCGCGATCTTCTGTGCTTCGATGTTGATCGTCGTGTACACCTTCAACCCGCCCTGGGCGACGCGAGTCGTGTATTCGTTTTCGAGATAACGGCGGATCTCCTCAACCGGATAGTCCCAGGCCGTAGACTTAGGAAGCGATTGATAGTAAGCCGTATCTGCAAGCTTGATCGGATTGGCCTTGGCTGCGTCGACGGCTCCCGTCGAATACCGTTCCGGGAAATACTTCTCCATCTGATCTAGAACGATGTCACGACGCATCTTGGCCTTTTCCATGTTGCGCGTCGGTGAGTACTCGGGCGATTTCGGGATGGCCGCGAGCAGAGCCGCTTCCTCCAGACTTAAATCCTTTAGCGACTTCCCGAAATACGTTCGTGCACCGGCTTCGAAACCATAGGCGCCGGCTCCGAGAAACACATAATTCATGTACATCTCGAGGATCTGTCGTTTGGTGTAAAGCCGCTCGATCTGAAGCGCGACCGCCCACTCGTTTACCTTTCGCGAATACGTCTGGTCCTTGTAGAGGAAAAGATTTTTCGCGAGCTGCTGCGTTATCGTAGAACCACCTTCAAGCCGGCCGCCTGTCAGATTCTTGACGACCACTCCCGCGATGCGGTACGGGTCGATGCCGATATGATCATAGAATCGATTGTCCTCGATCGCGATCAGGGCGTCTTCCACGTTCTGAGGAATGTCCTGCTCCTTGATCGGAATGCGCTTCTCGATCGCGAATTCGGCGAGTACCGTCTCACCGTCATCTGCGTAGATCGTTGTGACCTGCGGCGGCCGATACGTAGCAAGCGCCGAGACCTCCACCGAGTAACGGGAGTTGTTCAGGTAGTAGGAAAACAGGATCCCACTCAACGCACCCGCCGCAACGGCGAGCAGCAGAGACATGGCGAGCCACGTGAGTTTAAATGACCATCCTCGATCGGACCCGACCGATCTCACTTCCCGTTCAACAATTCTTCTTTCTCTCGCCATAAAACTCTTCGTTCAGATTGCAAGTCTTCCCTCATCCATTTTTGCCACAGAGGACACAGAGAGCTTTCCGAACTTGCTCTGTGTGCTCGGTGGCATATCTTCGGAACAAGCTAAGCATGCGCGGTGACCTCAATTCACAAATCGCCGCATCTTCACACTGACAACAAAACCGATCGCAATGAACGTCGAAAGAATCGCCGACAGCCCGGCGCTCATAAGCGGCAGCGGCACGCCGATCACCGGCAGGAATCCGAGCGCCATTCCGACGTTGATAAAGATCTGAAACACCATTGCAGTCGCAATCGACATTATAACAAGCATACCGGGCCGTTCCGAGGCCGAGCGCGCGCCCGCAATAAGCCGAGAGATCAGCAATGCGTACGCAATCAACAGCGAAACGCAGCCGATGAACCCTGTGTTCTCAGCAGTGACCGCAAAAATGAAATCTGTATGCGGCTCAGGTAAAAACTTCAGCACGCTCTGAGACGTCTCCGGGTCGCCTTTTATTCCGGTGAGGCCGCCCTTTCCGACCGTTATGATCGACTGCATCGTGTGATAGCCGTATCCTTTCGGATCTACGCTCTCCGGATCGAGCACGGCGTTGATGCGTTCCTGCTGATAACGTTTGATCACTCCCGTCTTAACTCCCACGATATAAGTCGTAGGCACAAAGACAGCCGCTACAACGAGCGCGATGACCACGTAGCGGATCTGGATCGCCGACAAAAACAAGACGGCCGCAAAAATCGGGAAGTATGTGATCGCCTGACCGACATCGGGCTCGAGCATTATCAGTCCGATCGGCCCGGCCATGATAACTCCGCCGACGATGACCTCTCGCACAGTAAGCGAGCCTGACTTTCGAGCACCGAAGTATTTCGCGAGCATTAAAACGGTCGGGATCTTTACGAACTCAGATGGCTGAAACTGTCCGACGACCGGAAGTTTGAGCCATGCTTGCTGGCCGTTGACCTCGACGCCGAGCGGAGTAAGCACCAGGGCGAGCAGCACCAATCCGAACCCATAGAAGAACGGAGCCAATTCGATGATGCGGCGGTAGTCGCTGAACGCGATGACCAGAAAAGCGACGACAGCAATGCAGAGACCGATGATCTGTTTTGTCCAGTAACTCTCGCTTGGCAACGCATTGTGTATCTGCCAGATACCAAAACATGCGATCGCGATGGCCAGAAAAGTCGTCAGCCAGTCAAAGTCGCGCAGATCCCGGTTTTCTATTATCGCTACCATGTATTAACGCTTGGCCACAAGATTCGGATCTACCGGCGGCACAAATCCTTTTTTCGTAAGGTATGTTTCGTAGACTCCCTTTGCCGCCGGCGCCGCATTCGCTCCACCAAAACCTGAATTCTCGATCAGCGCGATCACCGCGATCTCCGGTTTAAATGCGGGTGCAAAACTTACGAACCACGCATGGTCCTTATTCGCACCAACATCCTTACCGAGTTCGGCGACCTGCGCGGTACCGGTCTTGCCGGCAATCTCAAACCCAGGGATCCTAATTCCCGCTCCCGTTCCGCCGCCGTTCACGACGCCCCACATGCCTTTGACGACCACGTCGTTTTGTTCCGGCGTCATTTCTATAAGCTTAGGCTCCGGATGCTGGAACCCCATCGCTTCACGCCCCGGGATAAAATTCAGATCGCTTTCCTCACCGATAGGACCGATGGCGCGGAATTCCTTGAGGAAATGCGGCGTATACATTTGACCTCTCATCCCGATACTCGATACGGCCCGAAGCATGGAAATGGGTGTCACAACAACCGTGTCCTGGCCGATGGAGGAATACACCGTTCGAATGTCGCTCCAGCGCCCCTCGCGTTTTTCGATGATCGGCTTCCAGCTCTTTGGCGTCTGGCTGATTTTTTCATTCGGCAGATCGACGCCGGTCCGCTTATCGTATTCGAACGTCTCAACCATCTTGATCACCCCTTCGATCTTCATTTTGAGGGCCAGGTGATAGTAGTATCCGTCACACGAATGAGTGATGGCATAGTCGAGCGGAGGTGAACCATGACTGCCCATGCATCGCGTGAACTTATTGCCGATCTGAATACCACCGCCACAGAGCATATTCGAGTTCTTGACCGTGATCACACCTTGCTGAAGCGCGGCCACAGATTCTGGGAGTTTCCATGTCGAGCCCGGCGGATAACGGCCTTGGATCGCACGATTGTAAAGCGGACGTTTTTCGTCCTGCCAGTAGGCTGCGATCTGCTTTCGCCCCTCAGGCGTTTTGCTGCCCTGCACGAAAATATTGGGATCGAACGACGGGAGCGACGCCATCACAAGGATCTCGCCGTTGTTCGGATCCATCGCGATTATCGTTCCGCGTTTAGAGGAAGAGTCGGCCAGCTTCTGTTCTGCAGACAGCTGCAGATCCAGATCGATCGTTGAGACCATGTCCTGTCCGGCTTGGGCCGGTACGACGCCGATCTCACTTTGGACGCGTCCGCGGCTGTCGACGATGACCTTTCGATAGCCGGGCTTGCCGCGCAGATACTCGTCGTAATATTGTTCCAGGCCGCCTTTGCCGATGATGTCGCCCGGCTTGAGTCCCTTGTCCTTCCACTCTTCGCTTTCGAGCTGTTTCGGACTGATCTCGCCGACGTATCCAAGAACGTGAGCGAGTTGGGTGCCGTGTGGATAGAACCGCTGCGGCTGGTTTTCGACGCGGAGTTCAGGAAACTCAAGCGAGTGGGACTCGACCCATGCGATGTCCTGCATCGTCGCGTTCTCTTTCAACACCATCGTCTCGAACTCGTTCTGTTTCTTGATTAGATCGAGACGTTCGACAACGAAGCTGGGGTCGAGATTCAACCCATCCGCATATTCTTCGACGCGGGAAGTAACATCGATCTTTTTGATCGGCTCGTTTGAAAGGACAACATTCCACGTCGGTCTCGAGTCGACCAGTATCTTCCCCTCGCGATCGAATATCACGCCACGCGGCGCCGGGATAGGAATGTGGCGAATGCGCTGATTCTCGGCACGCTCGCTGTAATACTCACCCTTGACGACTTGTAAGAAGTAGAGGCGAACCCCGAGAATGCCGAGTAGAACGAACGCGACGATCTGTATCGTCCCGATCCGTAATCCGAGATTCTGTGAATACTCGTTTAACTTCATATATCGCTTATTTGCTTAGTCGGATAGGATTTCGGCGCCGCGTCTGTCTTCGCGCCGGGAACATGTCACGCCGTTTTGCACGCCCCATTCTCTCGGACAGTACAAAGTCGAGCAGCAGATAGATCATGGTGCCCGCGATCGTCGTGCCGATCAGCGTGTAGGAGATGATCACAAACACCTGACCGGTAGGCTCCTGGCCGAGCAGTCGGTGCGTTCCATAATAGACGAGATCATCCAGCAAGCACGCCCCCGCTATGACGGGGATGCGAAGCAAAAGGTTGTCCATGTAGACGCGCCTCGCAAGCTCAGAAACCATGTATGCAATCAACGTTTTAGAGAACCCGTTGGCACCCAGGAGCCCACCGCTGAGAGCGTCGACCGCGATACCGGCAAAAGTTCCGAAAAAGATGGCTTTGATCGAGTTGCGTTGGAGTGCCGCGTAGACAACTATGATGAGCGGAAAATCTATATAGGCAAGCGGTTCGGCGATGCTCCGGAGCGTCCATTGGAGCAGAACCGCGATGATCAAAGCTAACGTGATCTTGAGATTTTCCATCCGTAGCTATTTCTTGGCTTCCTTCAAAGCGTTTGGGAGTTTTTGGTCAAACTCAACTTTAGCGGGCGGCTCATACAGCAGGACGCCTATCTCCTTGATGGAGTTGATCCCGGCACTTGGCCGGATAAAGATCTGATGCGGAACGGTCGCGGAGCCCGATCTCACTTCGACGATCTCGCCGATCTTAAGACCGGCCGGATAGATTCCGTCCTGGCCCGTCGTGTAAACTTGCTGCCCAACCTGTACGTCCGCGCTTCCCGAAACATATCTCATTTCGACCAGATCACGCTTGCTTGTACCGGCGACAACCCCAAGTACATTGGACGAACCGATCTCTCCGACAACGCCACCAACGCCCGATTTGTCGCGAGTGATCAGATCGAATTGAGCCGTCAGCGGCCCCACTGCCGTAACTCGTCCTATCAAGCCGCCATCGCTGACGACAGGCATGTTAAGTTTTACCCCGTCCAGACTCCCGCGATTAATAATAGACGAGTCGAACCAAACGCTTGGATCGCGCCCAATGATCCGGGCCGTCAGAATTTTGTATTTGCTGTTCTCTTTTAAGTTAAGGAGTGAGCGAAGGCGATCGTTCTCTGCGGTCAGGTCTTCTTTGCCTTTTATCTCAAGCTGAAGTTCCTGAACCCTCTGATTAAGGATGTCGTTATCGGTCTGCGCCGAGCGGAGATTTGAGATCGAACTGAAATAGTTTGAGAGACCCGAGCTTACACTGGTCACGGGCGACTGGACGAAGTCGGCGACGGATTGCGACCAAACGCGAATGATCCGCTGGCCCGACGTGATCTCACGAGCATCAAACGCCATCAACATAAAGTTTCCCAAAAGCAGAACTATCACCAGCCAAGGTGTCATCCGCCATACTTCTTGTTGACTACGCTCAACCATCCTCTCTAAGTTTCGGGTTCCGAGTTTCTGGTTTCGGGTTACAGAACGTGCTCGAAACCAGAAACTCGAAACGCGTAACTACCTAGTTGCCTGTCATTAATGAATTGTCCCACTTGACGCGTTTGAGAAGTTCGATGTCCGAGAGCATTTTTCCGGTTCCCAGAACAACTGAAGAGAGTGGATCGTCGGCGATCACGACCGGAAGTCCGGTCTCGATCATTAGACGCTTATCTAGATTCTTGAGGAGTGCTCCACCGCCGGTTAGAACGATTCCGCGCTCGACGATATCGGCCGAAAGTTCGGGCGGCGTGCGTTCGAGAGCGACGCGGACAGCATTAATGATCGTCGAGACCGCATCCGAGAGCGCTTCGCGGATCTCTTCATCGGTCATTGTAATCGTCTTGGGTATGCCTTCGATCAGGTTTCGCCCACGAACATCCATTGAGAGGGGTTCATCCAACGGGAAGGCGCTGCCGAGCGCGATCTTGATAGCTTCGGACGTTCTTTCACCGATCAGCAGATTATATTTCCGCTTGATGTATTGCGTGATCGCCTCGTCCATTTCGTTTCCGGCGACGCGAACGGCGCGTGAGTAGACAATGCCGGAAAGGGAAATTACTGCTATGTCGGTAGTTCCGCCGCCGATGTCGACGACCATATTTCCGTGCGGCTCGGTGATTGGAAGCCCAGCCCCGATCGCGGCCGCCATCGCTTCTTCGACGAGATAAACTTCCGAAGCTTTCGCCCGATATGCGGAGTCCTCAACAGCACGGCGTTCGACTTGCGTGATTTCAGACGGGATTCCGATCACGACACGCGGCCGCACCCACGATTTCCCGTTGTGCGCCTTGCGGATAAAATGCTGAAGCATTTTCTCGGTCACTTCGAAATTCGCGATGACGCCGTCTTTCATCGGACGGATCGCGACAATGTTCCCGGGCGTGCGCCCAAGCATTTCTTTTGCGTCACGTCCGACCGCCTCAACCTGATTCGTTACTTTGTTGATAGCTACAATTGAAGGTTCCGAAACGACGATGCCGCGCCCCTTAGCATAAACAAGGGTATTTGCTGTTCCGAGGTCGATAGCAAGGTCGCTCGAAAATAAACTAAACAGTGATTTAAAAGCCATTTTTTAATTCTTTCTTCTGAACGCAAGATTCAGACGGTTCTTGTGTTGTCTGGAAGAGTGCCGCCGCCCTCAAACATCGCTACTTGGGTATGATTTTATGAAGTGACCGTGGGCCCCAAACGCCTGAAGAACAAGCATACACTCTTTCATCCGCGTTTTTCTACTGTAATCGCGGGATTTTTCCATTTTTTTTTCACAAGTGGAAAAGGTTTGCGACGCTTCGCACTTGAACCGACGCTGCAGTCGATTCTCAAGCGCGAAAAAGGCGGTCCGAAGACCGCCTTAGCAATTGGTCTGACGCCGAACTTATGGCAGAGCCACGAAATTCTGGTCAGTTATGTTGTCATTGACGGTCACGTTGATCGGCCCGGGGAAGCTATAGAGTCTTGAATTAACTCCCATCGAGTAGGTGATGCCTGTCAGGACTCCATCAAACCGGTAGTAACCAAACGGGTTCGTCAAAGCAATGCGCCTGATACCCATCGGGTCGTTCAGGAAAACATAGACATTTCCGATTCCCTGTCCACCCTGATTCGTCACGCGGCCGCCGACGGATACGTTGGATGCGACTGCCGGGGTCGGACCCTGAACCTGAACGGTGATCGGGGCGCCGGTCTTAAAGAAGCCGACGATCGCATTAACCGTTTGCGGGGGGCGGTTCGAATCGAATCTGAAGTTATACATCGAGCCCCAGCGAATCGCGTTAGCATTTTCGTTGAGCGCCATCGTTTCAGAACTCCAACTGACCTCCGATCCGGTCTGCGTCGGAGCCCACGGCGTGCTGCTGTAGCCAGAACTTCCCACGGTACCGTCTGCTGCCGAGCCGGGATGCTGAGGCGGTGCGTGGAACCCAACATTACTCAACGTAACACCGCTTCCGGTCGGAACGGTGAACGACTGAATTCCTCGGTCCATATTCTGGTTGTAGACAACATACTCATAGTGCCAGACACCCGGAGATGGGTTCGTAACCTTGAAGCCGATAAAGCCGATGCCGTCGACACCTGGGGCGGGCCTGATCTCGGTGATCGTCGATCCGGTCCACGCATTGATCGCAGGCTTTGTTCGCTGAGTCGACCCGGCCGGGGAGAAGCTGAACGGGCTGGCCGTTCCCGACACATTATACTGACGGTAGGAGACGTTGTTGTACATATTGCACTGAGTCGGATTGGCCTGACACCAAACGTACTCGTGCGGTGTAATGTACTGTCCTTCCGCATAGTAAGTAGCTCCCGGATTCTGCGAAGTGCTCAGGTCGGCAATCTCGGTCAGGATCCTGTGCGAGGTACCGTTGTGGGCGTGACTACCGTGACTGTTATTCGGCGTCGCCGAATCGTTACGGGGATAAAAACCGCTAAACGGATTGATCCAGGCTCGCGAGCCTAGATTCGGACCGGCGTTCAAGCTTGCTCCATAGGGATCTGAACATCCCGAACCAAGCCTCGTTCCGCCTACTCCATTACAACCGAGGTTGCAAATATTGTTCGTCAGAGCCGTAAACGCGTGCTTGACGCTCGACTGGCCGATCTGTTCGAAGCGTTCGTTGTTCGTGGCACCGCCACTCATACGATAGAGGTTCTGCGGGATCACCGGATGATCGTTCGCCGGATTTGCGAACCAGTTCAAGTCAACAGTGCCGAAGTTGCACGAATCGGTACCCACGGCGAGTCCGACCTGTGTTCCGCTGCTGCTGCCAAACTGTGCAAGTCCGTTCAGATCTCCGACAACAACGTCTGGGCCCGGTACGGTTCCAGCCTCAGGACTGGCACCTGCCCCTGCCGGCAGAACATCGCCTTTGACGTCGCCGTCAACGATCTCGGTAACCTCGATCGGCTGCATCCTCGCGTTGATCGAAATCTGGCCGATCACCGATCCGGCATCGGACGGTCGTCCCAACTCCGCCGCAAACTCGTTCGAGATCAACAGCCTTCCAAGCCGGATACTGAGCGAACGGCTATCGGCGATATATTCAAACTCCTGGCCCTCGATGTTGAAGAAAACGAAACCCGATTTCGCATCACGGACAACAAGTTCATACTGTCCACCCCACGGCAGGCTCTCGACAGCCAGCTGCCTGTAGGAGGAATTTAATTTCGTCGGTAAAGTCGCGGAGGTTCGCGGAATAAGATCCATCGAACTCGGGAGCATTCCGCGAAACTCACCGTTAAAGGCAAGTACCTTAAAGAAAGAAGAGTTTGGCACATCAAACCGAAGCGAGCCTGACGTAGACCCTTTTGCCCGAGGTCCTCCGCCATTGAGTCGGCTCAAATTGAGATCCATGGCAACGTTGCCGTCTGCCACGATCATCTTTTCTAACGTCCCGCTATCCTGTGTTGCCTTTGGGCTAATCTTGGAAAATGAACGATCCGAACCGTTGCTAAAGAAGATGAGCAACGGAAGCAATGCGACGAGTATTGTCTTCAACATAATTTCAAGTCCAGTTTTTAGGTTTCAGCCCCTGGGGCTAAGCAAGTGATGACTTCAAGGTTGTAGTCACGGTGTTATGGAGCATTCCTTTTTACACCCTTTTGGGCGCTTTAATCAAGTCGGGGTATAGTATTCGTTCACCCAGCTTGTCGTGTGAACGCCTGACGATAGTTTTATGAAAAGCGGTTGCGTAAGCCAGGAAACCAGGGCCAAGCGGGTTGTTCAGCTCCCAGTCCTTCAAAATTCCACAGCTAAAAACAGCGAGAAAAGCGAGATAAGCGAGTCAAAAACAGCCCGTTGGCGGGCTGCGGCGCTCATCGTCCTTTACCTGCTGATGATCGCCCACATCATCCAGTGGCGGCTGATGGGCGAGACCGTTTCGCCCATCGAGCCATCCGAGACAATGTACACGCTTCAGAACGGAGCGATCAATGCCGGGTTCATCTTTTTTACGTTGGCCATTCTGGCAACTCTTATCTTCGGCCGCTTCGTCTGCGGGTGGGGGTGCCATATCGTCGCGCTCCAGGACTTTTGTGCGTGGCTGATGAAGAAGTTTGGGCTGACGCCGCGGCCGTTCAGATCGCGGCTTCTTGTATTTGTCCCGCTCATCGTCGCACTTTATATGTTCGTCTGGCCAACTGTGTCCCGCTACCTGGTCAAGCCGGCGAATGAGTCGCTGTTTCCCCAGTTTACGAATCACCTGATCACGACCGACTACTGGGCGACGTTCCCTTCGGTCGCTGTCGCTATTCCTTTCCTGTTCATTTGCGGATTCATGACCGTCTACTTTTTGGGGTCGAAAGGATTCTGCACATACGCTTGCCCGTATGGTGGCTTCTTCGGTCTGGCCGACCAGATCGCGCCGGGAAAGATCCGCGTCACCGATGCGTGCAATCAATGTGGCCACTGTACTGCGGTTTGCACTTCGAACGTCATCGTTCATGCGGAGGTAAAGCAATACGGAATGGTTGTAGACCCGGGCTGCATGAAGTGCATGGATTGCATCAGCGTTTGTCCCAACGATGCTCTGTATTTCGGCTTTGGAAAGCCATCCATCGCGGTGAAGAAATCGATCACTAAGAATTATTCGATGACGTGGCCCGAAGAGATTTTCGCAGCCGTCGTTTTCTTCGCAAGCTTCATGGCGGTATGGGACGCCTACCAGCTTGTCGCCATGCTGATGGCACTAGGGATCGCAACGGTCACAACGTTTCTCGCCGTGCGGACGTTGAAGTTGATCCGATCAAGTGATTTGTCCTTCCATCGTTGGAACTTAAAATCGGGCGGCGTGATCAAGAAAGCGGGTTGGGCATTCCTGAGTTTCTCGATAGCGTGGATCGGCTTGAACGCTCACAGCGGATACGTCCGCTATCACGAGCGCGCAGCTGCGATCGCATTTGAGAATATTCGAATTCCCGACGAGCTCGCTCTCGCCCGAATAAATCCGGCCCGATGGCTGAGTGCTTCCGACGTCGCCAATATCACGGCCGGAAAAAATCATTTTTATGCTGCGCGGAAGGCGGGTCTTTTCGTCAACAAAGAAGCTCTCTCAAAGCTTGCGTGGATCGAATATCTCTCGGGCAATACGGTAGAGGCCGTCAACTTACTGGACAGTGCGGCTGAGCATCAGAGTGGCGAAGGTAGGGCCCTCAGCCTTTACTATCGTGGTGCTATCCTTAATCGAATCGGACGTCAAGACGAGGCATTAAGGAGTCTGGATGAAGCACTGATCGAGCGTCCCGACCTGGTTACAGCACGCGAAGAAAAGGGTGAAGCCCTGTGGCGGCTTGGCCGTCGCGATGACGCGATTTCCGCCTGGAAGGACGCGGTGAGTGGCAATAGTAATCTTCCACTCGCGAACAATTTGCTGGCGGGTGCGGCATTCGCGTCAGGCAACTCGGACGAAGGCTCCGCGTACGAACGACAAGCCGATCAATTCACACCTAACGATCCTTTGTTTCACTGGATGCTCGGGCTGCGACTGCAGAATGTTGGAATGAACGACCTGGCGGAAGAACACTTCGAACGCGCGATCCAACTCAATCCGGACTTCAAGCGAGCGCGGAATTAGAACTGGTTGCCGCTCAGCAAACCGAAGTCTCTAAGCTACAATCAAGAAAGGCAGCGGTTGAATTACCACCCGCTGCCTTTCGTTTCTGTCTGCTATCAACTCACACTTTCTTTTGCTGGGCGATCAGCGGCTCGTTGCGATCCTGAGAATCACTCGGCTGGATGACGAACGGTTTTGACGCGTCATCCGCATCAGCACCAAGTGCCGCCTTGAGGACGTCGCTCACCCGCGTCGCGGGGACGATCTCGAGTTCATTTCGAACGTCTTCGGGAATTTCTTCGATATCCGACTCGTTCTGCGCCGGCAGAATGATCCGCCGAATCCCGGCACGATGCGCCGCGAGAACTTTCTCCTTAACTCCACCGACCGGGAACACCAAACCTGAAAGCGTGATCTCACCGGTCATCGCAGTATCGGATCGAACTTTTCGTCCCGTGTAGAGCGAAGCCAGCGCTGAAGCCATAGTCACGCCGGCGCTCGGGCCGTCCTTCGGGATAGCTCCCGCCGGTACGTGCAAATGAACTCCGTTCTGCTTGATCACTTCAGGATCGATACCGAACTCGGTCGCATGCGACCAGAGATAACTGCGTGCCGCTTGCGCCGATTCCTTCATCACTTCGCCGAGTTGCCCCGTCAGCGTCAGCCCGCCGCCGCCGGGAAGCAGCGTCGCCTCAATGAACAAAACTTCGCCGCCCATCTCTGTCCATGCCATTCCGGTCGCGACGCCCGGCGGCAATTCTTCGCGAGCCGATTCGGGATAAAAGCGCGGCGACCCAAGATACACTTTAATATCCTTTGCAGTGATGACGTACTTTGCAGACGCCGATTCCATTTGCCCCGAACTAGCCGGGCCTTTGTTGGTTCCGGTTCCAGCTTCTTCAGTCGGAGAAGCTTCGGCCACTTTCAATGCAATTTTGCGCGCCAGATTCCCGATTGTCCGCTCGAGTTGCCGTACGCCGGCCTCGCGAGTGTATCGCGCCGTTAAAAGATTTATCGCGTCGTCCGTAATCTCCAGCTGTTCCGGCGTCAGGCCGTTCTCCTTTATCTGTCGGGCGATCAGATACTGCTTCGCGATATTCAGCTTTTCGCGATCGCTGTAACCCGCGAGCTGGATGATCTCCATTCGGTCGCGGAGCGGAGTTGGGATGGGGCCGAGCTGATTCGCGGTCGCGATAAAAAATACCCGCGACAGATCGAAGGGAAGGTCGAGATAGTTGTCACGAAACGTGTTGTTCTGCTGCGGGTCGAGTATCTCCAGCAGCGCCGACGACGGATCGCCTCGATAATCGTTACCGAGCTTGTCGATCTCGTCGAGCATCATCACCGGATTGTTCACACCCGCACGCCTGAGGGCTTGAATGATCCGGCCCGGCATCGCACCGACGTACGTCCGCCGATGACCGCGAAGTTCTGCTTCGTCGCGCATTCCACCGAGGGACATTCTTTCGAACTCACGACCGAGCGCTCGTGCGATCGAACGGCCGAGCGAGGTCTTGCCGACGCCCGGAGGCCCGACGAATAAAAGTATCGGCGACTTTCCGTCTGGTCGAAGTTTTACGACCGCGAGCGATTCCAGGATGCGCTCCTTGATGTCTTCGAGCCCGTAGTGATCTTCGTCGAGTATCTTTCGCGCTTCATTCAGATCGAGCCGTTCTTCACTCGATTTATTCCACGGCAGCTCGATTATGTATTCGAGATATGTACGAATCACGTGATAGTCGGGCGCAGCTTGCGGCAACGCTTCCATCCGCTTCAACTCACGCTCCGCTTCCTTTCGAACCTCGGCGGGAAGATCTGCTGTCTCCAATCGCTCTCTCAGTTGCTCGGCCTCAGCCTTCTCACCTGTCTCGTCTTCGCCAAGCTCTTTCTGGATCTGCTTCAGCTGCTGTCGCAGGACATAATCGCGTTGCGACTTGTCCATCTCGCTCTGCGCTTCGGTCGCGATCTTCGAGCGGATCTGCATGATCTCGAGTTCACGTGCCAGAGCCGCGTGTGTCAGAGTCAGCAGTCCGTCGACGGTACTCGACTCAAGCATCTTCTGCTCGGTCTCCGTCCCCAGGTCGAGGACCGAAGCGAGAAAATATGAAAGCTGGACGGGGTCCTGCTGGTTCATGACCGCCATGCGGATCTCGGGCGGAACTTGCGGCAGCAGCGCAAGCGCCTGCTGGATCATCTGCTGAATGTTTCGTTTCAGCGCTTCGATCTCTTCATCGTCGACGCGTCTCAGCTCGGGAAGAATCTCAACACGCGCCTTCAAGTAGGGCTGCTCCGTAAGCCATTCCTTTATTTCGAACCGGTCCGTGCCCTGGACGATGAGCTGCATGACACCTTCGTTCCGCATCATGCGCTTTACGTTGACGATCGTTCCGATCTTGTAGAGGTTGTCGTATTTCGCCTCGTCGCCGGTCACGTCCGGTGTTTTCGTTGTCACGCAAGCCAGCAGTTTTTCTTCCGTCGCGAGTGAAGACTCGACGGCACGCATCGAGCGCTCGCGGCCAACCGCCAGCGGCACGACGGTTTCCGGAAACAGCGTCGTATTCTGAAGAGGAAGGATAGCGATTTCAAATTGCTGCGGCAGCTTGTTCGCAACCGCTCCCGTTTTTTCTGTAGTCTCGTCTGCCATATGTGCTTCTTGTTCTCTTTGCGACTTTGCGCCTTTGCGGGAAATTTATCTCCCGTAAAGACGCAAAGCCGAAAAGGAATCTATTCACCCTTCCAAAGGCGAATTATCAAAATGCCGTCTTCAAAATTATGTTCGATCCGCGCACCCTCTATCGCTGACGGAAAGTTCAGCGTCTTTTCGAATCGGCTATACGTGATCTCCATCTGTTGGAACGAATGCCCCACCGCGCACGATCGGTCTTTTCGTGCTCCGGCGATGTAAAGAACGTTTCCCTGTATGTCGATCTCGATATCTTCAACCGAAACCCCGGCAAGCTCGACCTTCACGAGCCAGCCTTCCGGCGTCTGATACACGTCCGCAGCCGGAAGCCACAATTGCCCCGAGGGCCGCGCGTTTTTCGACGATGCGAGAAACTGAAAATGCCGGTTGAATGATTTTGCCATTTCTAGAACAGTGATGAGTGACTAGGGACGAGTGACAAGCTTCGGAAAAGAATTTCGTCACTCGTCATTTTCCCTCGTCACTAACACTACTTTTTACTCCAAAAACTACTGCCGCTCGAGATCTCTTCCAAGGCCTCCATGATCTCGCGTTCATCTTCCATCTCGAGAGCGATGTCGGCCATCGCTATGATCCCGGCTAACGCTCCGGACTCATCAACAACCGGTATGCGGCGAACCTGTTTGTCGCCCATCAAGCGGATCGCCTCGAAAACGAAATCGTCGGGCTTAACGGAAAAGATCTCTGTCGTCATCGCCTCACCGACCGCTGACGAAGCGTCGAGCCCGTCCGCAATCGAGCGCACGACGATGTCACGGTCGGTCACTATCCCGACGAGCTTTCCGTTCTCAACAACCGGTACGGAGCCCATGTCGCCATCGCGCATCATCACCGCTGCATCCCTTAGCGGCATGTCCCGCGTCGCGGTCTTGACGTTCGACGTCATTATTTCCCTGCACTTGATGCGGGCAGCGCGCGAGGCTTCGGTCATCAATTTCTCCTTTCAATTATTTTGTTGGACTTGGGCAAAGAAAGCAAGCGATTCGGAATTGCCGTTGGCGCTTGTCCGGATGTCGTTGACTTGCCCGCGTGTTTGATAGTACAACCTTCGAGTCCCTACCTTTCAGAATCCGCATCCGACGCACTTCGACGTCTGATGGCTGTTGTATCAAGGAGAAAAGACCATGCTTAAAAACTTCACGATCGCGGCGTTATCCATTCTCTTTTCACTTATGTTTGCCGGCCCCGCGTCGGCGGGATCCGGACCGGTCGATACGACCGGAGAGATCAACGGAGCGCCTTACCGCATCGCTATTCCCGAGAACTGGAATGGAACTCTGCTCGTTTACGGGCACGGCTACCGGGACAAGGCTGACCACCCAGGCGAAGTCGACAACCGGAATCCGGATATCGCGCCGAATGCGGCGCTCGCAACGGCGTTGCTGGCACAGGGATATGCTCTCGCCGGGTCAGCTTATCGCGACAACGGTTGGGAGGTTGAGGGCGGTATTCACGACTTGAAAGACTTGACCGTCTATTTTCGCAACACATACGGCAAGCCCGACGAGACAATTCTCTGGGCCTTCTCGATGGGAACTTACATTGCGTTCGAAAGCATGGAACGGTTCGGTGGGATCTACGACGGAGCACTCTGCGGTTGCGCGGGCGGGGCCGGTGCAACGCGGTCGTGGGATGGGGCCGGCGATCTCGCCGTCGCTTACGATACTGTCTTTGGAATGCCCGCCACCTGGGGAAATGCCGGAGACGTTCGTGACACGATCGATTTTGAGTCAGAGGTTCAGCCAAAGTTGATCACCGAAGTTTCGAACCCGGCTAATTTCCCGAAATTCGAATTTCTTCGACTCGTTGTTGGAACACCCGGACGCGGCATAACTCCACCGGCGCCACCGGCCTTTTATCCGGGATGGCTGTTTACCGACATGTTCTTCACGATGGAGGCGCGCTCCGAGCTTGAACGCCGGGCGGGCGGGCCGATCGTCCAGAACCTTGATCGCAATTACAATCTCACCGCGGCTGAGCGCTCTTACCTAACCGGTTTGGGAGTTCCGGCGGTTGTTATCGACGGATGGCTCGCGACGATGAACAACTCGCGAATCTTCGAAGCACCGAAGTTCTCTCGGAATTACGTCGAGCATTATGCAAACTACACCGGCAGGATCAAGCATCCGATACTGACGATTCACACTGTCATCGACCCGCTCGTAACAGTTTCGCAAGAACACGAATACGCCGAAACGATCTCCGCTGCAGGCCGAAGCCGGCTTCTCAAACAGACCTACACGAATGGAATTGGACACTGCAATTTCACTGGACCTCAGTTGCTAACCGCTATCGCTGCGATCCACGGGTGGGTAGAGACGGGAGTCAAGCCTTCGGACAGCGCGTTCCCGGCGGCCCTGGGCTTCAATCAGGCATTCGTTCCACCACCAATGAATCAGCCATAGCTGCACGAAGAGCCGGAGCGATTCCGGCTCTTTTACTTTGAGGGCATCGAGCGTGTTCGCGGTGTTTTGCCGCGCACCGCGAAAAATCGGGCAAACCATTCAGTCTGGAGCGCGTCAAAAGTGCTCGTGCTTGCTAAGCCTGCACGGCAAAAATCATGAAAAGAACTGTATCTATCCTCGCATTCGTCATCACATTCCTTTCGACGACCGGGGCCTTTGCCCAGGGCCGGCCGGAGTGGATCGGACAGGTCAAACAAACGCTCAAGCAAAAGGAGACGGCATGGAAAATCGAGGATGGTCTCCTTAATGACAGTGAGGTGATGTATGAGGAAAGCTTTCGGTTTAAGAAAGGTGCGTTTACCGGCGTCGTTGAGATAGACGTCTACTACATACTGACAAATCCGGAAGAAACTTTTGGCGGTATCGTTACGGTAACGGACAACCTTAGTAAGCGCGAAAAGAAGACAAAGCTTCCCGGTCTCGGGGATGAGGGATATATGTGGACCAGCAGCAACGCCGGCGACTACACAAAGATCTTATTCAAGAAAGACAAGACTTTCGTTTCGATTTGGCTCCCTGGACGGGCCCTCGCGCAGCGTGTTGCGAAACATGTGGCGGCTCACATGCCATAGTCATATTCGCTGCCACCGATCGCTTCGACTGGGCATGCATTAAAAGCTTCTTCACAGAGCTCCCGCTCCTCGGGCGATTCGGGCTGTTTATAGACGTACGAGTATCCGTTCTCGTCGTTACGTCGGAAGTTCGCGGGTGAGGTATCGCGACACACGTCACAATCGATACACTGCGAGTCGACAAAATATCTGCCCGGAATATTGTCCGGAAGCTTATCTCCT
This sequence comes from Acidobacteriota bacterium, assembly GCA_031392105.1. Taxonomy (GTDB): domain Bacteria; phylum Acidobacteriota; class Blastocatellia; order Pyrinomonadales; family Pyrinomonadaceae; genus OLB17. The sequence goes on from JANMUW010000267.1 coordinate 39,988, forward strand.
AGAAATGCCATAAGAACATGCCCGCGAAATACGCGAAAGATGCGAAAGTAAGAAGGCTCTCTTTCGCGTCATTTCGCCTATTTCGCGGGCAGATTTCTATCCCGCTTTTTTCTCCGTCAGCGAGATCATTCGTTCGAGTGCGATCCCAGCAAAATGTTTTGTCTCGTCGTCGACTACGATCTCATTCACCACGACTCCGTTCACCAGATTATCCATCGCCCACGCAAGATTTGGCGGTGCGATCCGGTACATCGTCGCGCACATGCATAGGTCGGGTGCGAGAAGGCGAATCTCCTTGTCGGGAAAACGCTGTTGAAGACGGTTCACGAGATTCACTTCTGTCCCGATCGCCCATTTCGATCCCGACGGCGAGTTTTCGACGGTTTTAATAATGAATGAAGTCGATCCGTCGAGATCGCTGATCTCAACAACCTCCCGCATACACTCTGGATGGACAAGGACCTGAACACCCGGAACCTCGCCGCGGATCTTATCGACGTGCCAGGGTTTGAATCTTCCGTGCACCGAACAGTGTCCCCGCCACAGGATCAGCTTCGCTTCGCGTAGTTGTTCTGCCGTGTTTCCGCCGAGCTCCTCATGCGGATTCCAAAGCGCCATCTTGTCTAACGGGATGCCGAACTTTGCTCCGGTATTTCGCCCGAGATGCTGATCAGGAAAAAAGAACATCTTGTCGAACTGTTTGAGATAGATGTCGAACAGCGGAACGGCATTCGAAGAAGTACAAACGACGCCTTCGTTCCGACCGCAGAAAGCTTTTATCGCGGCGGACGAATTCATGTAGGTGATGGGCGCGACTTTTTGTTCGAGCACGCCGATATCGCGAAGCTGCTCCCACGCGTCCTCGACCTGGTCGATCGTCGCCATGTCAGCCATCGAACAACCGGCGCCAAGATCCGGCAAAATTACACGCTGCGAAGGTTTCCCCAGAATGTCGGCCGACTCGGCCATAAAATGCACGCCGCAGAAGACAATGTACTCAGCGTCTGTCTGCGAAGCCATGACCGATAATTGATATGAATCGCCCGTAAGATTTGCATGGCGAATTACATCATCGCGTTGATAGTGATGGCCGAGAATGACAACACGCGGACCGAGCGCCTCGCGGGCAGCTTCGATCTGCGTCGCCAATTCGTCGTCTGACATGACTAGGAAATCTTCGAGCGGCCTGACTTGTTCTACTACTAATGGCATCAGGAAAATGATGGCGCTTTCGCAGGTGGGAATCAACCGCCGAGGCGCAGAGAGCGGAGGTAGGAAGAATTAAAATGCGAGCTTGTATTGAAGCGACGGAGTGGGAAGTGAGGGTCATTGTACGCTGATACCATTGTGTCTCAGGGTCTCTGGGGTCCTACTGTCAGGCAACGCCTGCGATCTTTTCTATCATGAGGACAACAGCGTAGGTCAGCGCTGCAATCAGTGCAGCCATAGGAATAGTAAGGATCCATGCCCAGACGATTCGCCCTGCGACGCCCCATTTGACCGCTGAAAGTCGTTTGGCGGCACCGACGCCGACGATCGATCCGGTGATCGTGTGGGTGGTCGAAACAGGGATGCCTGTGAAGGTCGCAAAAAATAGTGTCACGGCACCGGCTGTTTCCGCACAGAACCCGCCGACCGGCTGAAGCTTCACGATCTTCGTGCCCATGGTCTTAACAATGCGCCATCCGCCCGATAGAGTCCCCAATCCGATCGCCGCGTGCGCCGCGAGCACCACCCAAAGTGGAACTTCGGGCAACTTCCCGTCGGGCAAGGCCTGAAGAAAACCACCGGCCACGAGGACGATGGTTATTATTCCCATCGTCTTCTGTGCATCATTTCCGCCGTGACCAAGCGAGAATGCAGCAGCCGAGAAGAGTTGACCAATGCGGAAGCCTTTGTCGATCTTGTGAACTGACACCTTTCGGAATATCCAGTAGACCGCGACCATTAGGAAAAAGCCGAGCGTCATCCCGATCAGCGGCGAGAGAACGATAAAGGAGAGGGTCTTTATCCAGCCGGCCGCTTTCAGAACCGTCTCTACCCCGAAAAAGCCGAAGTGCCAGATATAGGATGAGATCGCGGAACCTGCATACGCTCCGACGAGCGCATGCGAACTGGAGGTCGGAAGTCCGAGGTACCACGTGATGAGATTCCAGATCGTTGCTCCGAGCACCGCCGCAAGTAGCACGTATAACTGATCGCCCGGCGGGATCGCCGCAATGTTTATCATATCGCCGCCGATAGTTTTGGCGACCGCGGTTCCAAAAACGACGAACGCGATAAAGTTGAAAAATGCAGCCCACGCAACTGCGACTCCAGGGCTCAATACGCGCGTCGCGACAACCGTCGCTATCGAATTGGCCGCATCGTGAAAGCCGTTCACGTAGTCGAATATGAGTGCGATCACGATGATCAACACTACAAGGCTCAGCGCGGCTGTTTGTCCTTCCATGTATTGGTAGTCGGTAGTAAGTAGCCGATAGAAAAGCGTCCAAGCAGCGCGAGCTGCTACCTTCTGCCGGCTACCGGCTACTAGTTGTGCTTCAAAACTATGCTCTCAATGATATTGGCCACGCTTTCGCAGCGATCGGTTGCGTTCTCGAGAATCTCGTAAAACTCTTTCCACTTGATCACTTCGATCGGATCTTTCTCGTTTTTAAATAGCTCACCAATGGCGCGGAAGTAAACGTCGTCGGCCTCATTCTCGAGCCGGTGAATTTCGCGAAACCGTTCGGTAATTCCATCGGGCTTTTTTAGTACCGATACCGCACCGTTGATCTCCACGCCCAGGTCCTTGATGATCCTCGCGAGCTGGCGCGAATACGCGTTCTGATGGCGAATGTCGTACATCACGATCGCCCGAACACCCGCGTCGATGTAGTCGCAGATGTCGTCCAGAGCGACAGCGAGGGTATATATGTCCTCCCGATCGAAGGGCGTGATGAACGATTTGTTCAGCTTGTTCGTGATCTGATGCGTGATCTGGTCGCACGCATGCTCGACGTCCTTGACGCGCGTTTTGAACGACGCAAAATCCGCGTCCGGAGTGTCAAGCATCTCGGTCAGGATCGCCGATGCTTCCTCGATCTTCCCGGCCATCTTCGTGAACAAGTCGAAATAAACGTCTTCGCGCGGCAGTAAGCTAAATGCCATAGGAAATCTCCGAATTTGAATCGTCAGTTTTGAGGTGTTCAATATAGCCGAGCCAACATGGCTTGTCTATTAAGGTAAAAATTGCGCAAAGGTTACGAAACTATGAGTTCCGTGTTAACGGGATGTTAACTCGGAGTTACATTTCGATCCCTGTGTGAACGACCGGTTATAGACTTGTAACGATGAGATTAAACAAACCTTACATTACGCTGCTGCTTGTTGTTATCTCGGCTGGTATTGCGGGCGGGCAAGAGTTACCGCCGGATACGGACTTTCAGGTCTGGCACGAGACGACCTTTGTTCTGCCTATCGTCAAAGCGAAGGATGACAAAGGGAAAAGTTTTGACAGACTTTCCCTGCTGATGATCGCATCCTTAAGGCTCGGACAGAACCGCCTGGCACCGGTTGACGAACGAATCGGCGGCGGCTTCGATCTAGTACTGAATAAGAATTTCAACTTTTCGCCGACATACTTATACATTGCCGCACAGCCGGCCCGCGGCAGAAAAGAATTCGAGCATCGACTTCGTTTCGAGCTAACTTACAACTACAAGTTCAAACACTTTTCGATCAAAGACCGGAACCGAGTCGAGCATCGGATGGTGAATTCACGTATCAACACGACCCGATATCGGAATCGTATAAGCCTGCACGTACCAGTCAAGCGGGATGGTAAGGAGTTGTTTGTGCCGTTCGTTTCCACCGAGCCGTACTATAACTTCACTATCAAGCAATGGGTACGAAACGATTTCGCGGCGGGTATCACAAAGAAGTTCAACGACCGGCTGTCCGCGGATTTCTTCGGCGGCTGGCGATACAACCGCGCGGGGTTGCCTAAGGACGTACTTATTCTGGGCGCTAATTTGAAAGTCAAGCTCAAGTGATTTGAGACGGAGAACCGTCGCTTTTAGTACTTACTCGGACGGAGGTGTTGGCGAACCGTAGCGGTGCTTGATGAAGGCGGCTTCACGGAGATAAACGTTGAGCTCGCAAATGTCTTTCACATAGTCTCCGATCCGCTCGAGGTGCTTGGCCACAAACAGCAGATGAGCGGCTCCGGTCGTAGCTGCCGGGTTATCGATCATCATCTCGAGAAGTTCGCTAAAGACACGGCGATACGCTTCGTCGATCAACCTGTCGCGCTCGATGATCTCGCGGGAAAGCGCGGCATCCTCGCTGGTAAACGCATCAAGTGCAGAGCGAAGCATTTCGGTCGCGGTCTGCGCCATGATCGGAAAGTCGACGTAATTCTTAGTATGCGGCTCGTTATTTAGTATTATCGCGGCCTCGGCAATACTGCCCGCATGGTCCGCGATCCTTTCCAGGATCGGCGTTATCTTCGCGACCGAGATGACGAAGCGCAGATCGTGCGCCGCGGGTTGCTGTAGCGCGATTATCTCAATACTTAGACGATCGATCTCGAGCTCCATCTGATCGATGATCTTGTCTTCCTCGAGCACCTGCTTTGCGAGCTCGCTGTCGCGCTCTACGAGAGACTGCATCGCCCTCTGAACGGCTTGCTCCGTGGCACCGCCAAGCAGAAGGATCTTATCGCGAAGGTGGTCTAATTGTTGGTCAATGATCCGATGATCCATGTTTTATTTATCCTAACACAGAAGAAAACCCAGCTAATTTCTAATCATCCAAACCGGCCGGTGATATAGTCCTCAGTCAATTTCTCATCCGGATTCTGGAAGACCTTGTCGGTTCGGTTGAATTCGATGAGCTTACCAAGCATGAAGAACGCCGTCCGGTCCGAAACGCGGGCAGCCTGCTGCATGTTGTGGGTGACTATCACGATCGTATAATTCCGCTTCAATTCGACAACTAACTCCTCGATCTTTTGCGTTGCGATCGGATCGAGGGCAGAGGCAGGTTCGTCCATCAACACGACCTCCGGCTCGACCGCCAACGCTCGGGCAATGCACAGCCGCTGCTGTTGGCCACCGGACAGTCCAAACGCCGACATGTTCAACCTGTCCTTAACTTCCTCCCAAAGCGCCGCGTTCCGAAGGGCATTCTCGACTCTGTCCTTTAGATCGGTCTTGTTCGAATGAATTCCGTTGATCTTAATTCCGTATGCGACGTTATCGAAGATCGACTTCGGGAACGGGTTCGACTTCTGAAAGACCATTCCAACCTTCCGTCGAAGAGCGACGACATCGGTACCGGCTGCGTAGATATTCTCGCCGTCGATAATAACCTCACCTTCAACACGAGCCCCGGGGATGGTGTCGTTCATTCGATTCAGCGTGCGGATGAAAGTCGATTTGCCACAGCCCGACGGGCCGATAAAGGCGACGACCTCGCGCTCCGGGATCTCAAGCGAAATGCCGTGCAGAGCTTGGACCTTGCCGTAAAAGAAATCCAGATTGGAAATACTGATTTTCGTTTGCATCCCGTTGCTAAAATCTTTTCCTCGTCACAAACCTTACCAGGATATTAATAAGAAGTATCAAACCTACAAGTATCAGCGTTGCGGCCCACGCCATCGCGTGTTCGACCTCGAACGGGCCAGTCGCGTAGTTAAATATCTGGACGGTGAGAGACGACATCGGCTGGTCGTAATATAAATTGTAGAACCTGCTATTGAGCGCCGTGAAAAGCAGCGGTGCGGTCTCACCCGTTACGCGTGCAATTGCCAGCATCGCTCCGGTCGCAATTCCGGAAGCGGCGGCCGGTAGGACGATATTTAGCGAGACGCGCCATTGCGGTGCTCCCAGAGCAAGAGCGCCTTCGCGCATCGAATTAGGGACGAGCCGGATCATTTCCTCGGTAGTTCGGGCAACGATCGGAAGCATGATGATGGCGAGGGCGAGTCCCCCCGCGAGTCCTGATTGCCGGCCCATTGGCAACACGACGAGTGTGTAAACAAAGATCCCGATGATTATCGAGGGAATGCCGATAAGAGTGTCGGCAATAAATCTGACCGTGTTCCCAAACCAATTTCTGCCATACTCCGCGAGATAAATGCCTGCCGCGATACCGACGGGTAATCCAATGACCGCCGCCAGCAGTGTCATCATTGCCGATCCGGCGATCGCGTTACCGATTCCCCCGCCCTCGCCTACCGGTTTCGGGGTTCCCACGAGAAACTCAAAGCTCAACGACGAGATGCCGCGGACGGCGATGTACGAGACGATCAGTAGCAGGATGGCCGTTGCGAAGATCGCGCAAATAGCCGTCAGGCTCGTCATAAGCGTGTTCGTCAGCCGCCGCCGCCGACCAAAAAGTGTCGTCGCGCTCCCCATATCAATCAAATACTCTTCGCCCCTCCGCCTCGCGCGACGCTAAGAATCAATAGCTTCGCAAATGCGTTAACAACGAACGTGACAAGGAAAAGGACGAGCCCGATCTCGATCAGGGCGCTCAGGTAAATCTTGTCCGTCGCCTCCGCAAAGTTTGCGGCAAGAAGCGAAGCGATCGTATTCGCAGGCTCGAATAACGAAGCTGTTATCTGAGGCGAATTACCGATGACCATTGTTACGGCCATCGTCTCTCCGATAGCCCGGCCAAGGCCCAGCACGACAGCTCCGGCGATGCCTGACGCAGCGTTCCTTAGTACGATTGTTGTCGTTTCCCACTTCGTCGCACCGAGGGCGAGTGCAGCCTCCCGCTGTGTGGTGGGCACGGCTTCCAGCACATCCCGGACCACGGCGGTGATTATCGGCGTTATCATGAGTGCGAGGATGATCGAGCCGGTTAACATACCGATTCCCGTCAGCCGTCCCTGAAACAGCGGGACAAATCCGAAATTGCCTTGCAAAAACGGACCAAGATAGTTACGGATGAACGGAGCCAGGACGAATATACCCCACAGGCCGTAGACAACCGACGGGATCGCCGCTAACAGCTCAACCATAAATGCGATCGGACGTGCGATCTTTTGCGGAGCCTGTTCGACGAGAAAGATCGCTATGCCTAGCGAGATGGGAACTGACAGCAGCAGCCCGATGACCGACGAGACGACCGTACCGTAAATAAACGGTAACGCACCGAAACTCTCCTGGGCGGGCTTCCATTCGCGGCCGAAGAAAAACCCTGCGCCAAAGCGCTCGAGTGTCGGCATCGCACTCTGTGCCATCATGACAAATATTGCGGCCACGATGACTAGAATGCTCGCGGCCGCACAGAGAACGAGAGTACGAAAAATTTTGTCGCCGATGGCGCCGGTACTTGCCAACTTACTGTCGCAGCGGTTTGCCGCTGTTAGTTATTGAATTGATCTTCGTCTCGACCTTTTTTATTACCTCGGCCGGGAGCGGAGCGTAATGAAGCTCGGCTGCAAACTTTTCTCCATCGTGTAACGCCCACCACAGGAAATCGACAAGAGCCTTTCCCTTGGAAGCGTCACCCTGATCCTTATAGACCAGAATATATGTGTAGCTCGAGATCGGATAAACACCCGCTCCTTCAGCATCTGTGATCTGTACGCGAAGATCATCCGGCATTTTCGCAACGGAGCCAGCCGCTGCGGTTTTGACCGTCTCTATGCTTGCGTCGATAAACTCGCCGGCTTTGTTCTTGATTTGGGCGGCGGGAAGCGTATTGGCTTTTGCGAAGGTCAATTCCACGTAGCCGATCGAATTTGGCGTCTGCTTGACTTGTCCCATCACGCCGTCATTCCCTTTCGCTCCGACTCCGACGCCGGTGATCCAGCTTGGTTGTTTATTCATGCCGACCTTGGCTTTCCAATCCGGAGAGGTCTTCGAAAGAAAATCCGTAAATACTGCCGAGGTGCCGCTCGAATCCGCTCGGTAAACCGGCAGGATGTCGGCGTCAGGAAGGGTTACACCGGGATTATCCTTTGCGAGTCTTTCGTCGTTCCACTTCTTGATGTTGCCGAGATAAATGTCAGAGATCGTTTGCCCCGAAAGCTTCAACGGCTGTTTCACACTCTCAAGATTGTACGTAAGCACCACTGCACCGAGAACGGTCGGAATATGAAGGATCTCGCCGGTAGCAGATTTCAGATCGTCGTCGCTCATCGGATCGTCCGAAGCTCCGAAATCGGCTGTTTTCGCAAGCAGGGCTTTTTGACCTGCTCCCGATCCCGTCGCTTGATAATCGATCTTGACTGCCGGATTAACCTTGCCGAATTCGTTCACCCATTTCTCGTAGATCGGCTTAGGAAAGCTCGCCCCCGAACCCTGCAGCCGAACTGTGCTGCCGCTGCTCTGAACGTTTGTGTCACCCCCCTGACCCATCTTTTGGCCGCTGCATGCGATGCTGGCAACAACAAAAACGAGAACGAAGGTATATTTCGCAATTGATCCATGATTCATAGGGCAAATTATACGGTAATCAAAGTTCCCAATCAGGGGCCGACGGTCGCAGAGTTAACATCCTGTTAACATCGTTCTCATGGCGATTCGTGTATTATAGACAGCCTCAACAAAATCTATTGTCCATGGCCGGGCGGCGGATCGGATAGCCGCGAAACGCTGGTACGTTTAGGAGCATATGAATCTGATAAACGAATTGGGCACAGACCTCGCACTCGCGGTCCTCGTCGAGCAGCGCTACCGGCAGAAGATCGATTCCGAAGATGCATTGGCGTTGATCACCCGTGTAAGACGGCTCTTGGAGTCAGCTTCGCACGAAACGGCCCGCGTTGAACGCACCACCGGTCCGGAAAAGACACGTATTTCATCGGCCCACTGATTATTTACCATCCCCTCGCCATTGGGGCTTTTTCGGCGAACCACTTCGAGTCCCGAGCACATCAAATCCCCGCCAAAACTTATGGTTGATTCGCGCTTTCCCGGTAGCCTAGAATCGATCATGTGAGAACTATCCGGAGATTTAAAAATGAGAACACCGTCAATACCTAGACGCTTGGCGTCGGCCGCTCTGATCTGGACGCTTGCTGTATTACCGCTGGTGGCGCAGACGCGCGTCACGATGCCGAAGAACAAATACAAGGTACAGGACGACGTGAAACTCGGGCGCGATGCCTCACGACAGGTCACGCAACAGTTCCCGTTGCTCAATGACAATCAATCCGAACGATATATTGAGAGCGTCGGCGAGCGACTCGTCGCGGCCATCCCGCAGGAATTTCAACAGTCGGCGTTCGATTATCAGTTCGATGTCGTGAATGCCCGAGACATTAATGCGTTCGCTCTCCCGGGCGGACCGATGTACGTAAATCGCGGAATGATCGAGGCGGCGAAGAATGAAGGCGAGATGGCCGGCGTCATGGCTCATGAAATCAGCCACGTCGCGCTTCGTCATGCGACGGCTCAGGCGACGAAGCAGAACAGTATCGGCAATCAGCTAGGCACGATCGGATTGATACTCGGCGGAGCTATCCTCGGTGGTCAGGGCGGTGCCCAGCTTGGAGCTGCCGGCGCCCAGGTTCTACAGACGCGTTACAGCCGAGATTATGAAACTCAGGCGGACGTCCTCGGGTCACGGATCATGGCGAACGCCGGATACGACCCGCGCGATCTGGCGAACATGTTCCGGACGATCGAGCAGCAAAGCTCAGGCGGCCGGGCTCCGGAATGGATGAGCACTCATCCGAATCCCGGAAATCGCTTTCAGAACATCAATCGAGAAGCGAGCCTCTTGAACGTCGTTCCGAACCCTCGGAAAGTAACCCCGGAATTCCGTCGCGTTCAGGAACGCCTGCGAAGTATGCCGCGTGCGCGTTCGATGGCTGAGATACAACGTGATTATCAGAGGACCGGCGGAAGCGGGAACACTTCACAGGGCCAGAGCCCGATCGCGAACGGGAACTATTCTCGCACCGTCGCAGCTCCGTCTACGGGGACTCGCGTTTATTCGAACAGTGCGATGAGCGCGAACATACCGAGTAACTGGCAAGACTTCAATACGAGCGGCCAGGTGTGGTTCGCTCCCGAGGGCGCGTACGGCAGCAATGGGATCACACACGGAGCGATGATCGGCGCGGCGCGTTCAAACTCGACGAATCTAAGCCAGGCCACGAGTCAGTACATCGACGAGTTGCTTCAGGCGAACAGTTATTTGCAACAAACCGGAAGCCAGCGAAGCTCAACGGTCGCCGGTCGCACCGGCATCATGACCGTCCTTTCAGGCCGTTCCTCTGTGACGGGCCGAAACGAGGTCGTTACCGTTTACACGGCACAGCTTCGTAGCGGAGGTCTCTTTTTCATCGCCACCGTGTCGCCTGAAGAAGAGGTTTATCGGTACAATTCGGCATTCAGGAACTTGGTTTCTTCGATTCAATTGAATGACTAAAGAAGTGACGAGTGACAAGTGATGAGTGACGAGTGATGAGTGATGACTGGCGAGAAGAGTAGCTGACACCATCTTCGCCATCTCCTGACTCCCGTCACTCATCTGTCGTCACTCGTCACCGCCCTTTGCCGGACCGTCAGCAGACACGCCGACGCAATGATCGAGATCGCCGCGCTCATCAGGAACGCCGGCGCAGCACCGAACTCACTCCAGACAAATCCGAAGATGATCGACGCCGGAAAGACGGTGATGCCGTATGCGAGATTATATAGGCCGAATGCCGTTCCGCGTTTTTCGTCGGAAACCAGGTCGGCGACGAGGGCTTTCTCAACGCCTTCGGTCAGTCCAAAGTAGAGGCCATAAATAATAAACAGGGTCCACGCCTGCCACGCCGAATCGGCAAACGCGAATCCTGCGTAGACGACGGCGTAGATCACCCATCCGGTTAAAATAAGTGTCTTCCGTCCGACCTTGTCCGAGAGATCTCCGCCGATGATCGAGCTAAACAGTTTGCTGAAATGGAGGGCCATCCAGAGCAACGGCAGCATCGCCGGCGCGACACCGGTTTGCTCGGCGCGAAGGAGAAGGAACGCATCGGTCGAGTTCGATAACGTAAAGAGCGCGACAACGACGAGAAAGCGTTTGAAATTCGAATCGAATGCCCGAAATGAAAACTTGATCGGCGCCGCGTCGATCTCGGGTATCGGTTTCCTGGCTTCCCGGACGAAGAAGACAATGACGAACAATCCGATCGCGACCGGGATCGACGCAAACAGGAAAACCTGTTGGTACTCGCGCGCGGTCGGTGTCGCGGGGTCGACGGCAAGGTAAGTCAGAAGTAAAAACGCGACGACCGGCCCGACAACGGCGCCGAGATGATCGGCAGCACGGTTAAATCCGAAAGCAAGGCCCCGCGAATTGTCGGGAACCGTCGCCGCAAGCAACGCATCGCGTGGAGCTCCTCGGATCCCCTTACCGATCCGATCCGTCATTCGAACGGCGAGCACCTGCGGCCAGCTGGTTACAAAAGCTAGCAACGGACGCACGACAGCTGCCAGCGCATATCCGAGAAAGACGGGCAGTTTTCGATTACCCAACTTATCGCTCAGATAGCCCGAGAAAAGCTTGAGGATGCTGGCGATCGATTCGGCAAAGCCTTCGATCAAGCCTATGGCGAACGGACTGGCGCCAAGCGTCAGCGCGAGAAAGGTCGGTAGAAGCGGATATATGATCTCGCTCGAGGTGTCGTTGAGAAAGCTGACAATGCTGAGAGCAAAGACCGTCGGCGAAAGATTGCGATATCGCCGCAACAATCCCGTACGCTTGTCATTGTCCGATTCGTTCATACCCGTCCAAAGGATGAAGACAGTTTTGCCCGCGAAAAACGCGAACGGCGCGAAAAGTCGGTTTTTCTCTTTCGCGTTATTTCGCGTTTATCGCGGGCGATCTTTTCTTCAACTACCGCCGCCTGTTAGCGGGCGGTTTCAGCTTTGGTGTAGCGTCCGTGCTGAAATACCAAAGCGAGACGCTGCCAGCGACCGCGATGACGAGAATCACGACGACGATCACCAGTCGGATCGCCATTTTCGCAGTTTTCTTAAGAGCCTTGAACGCGATGTAGGCTGCTCCGGCGAGGATCAGAAAAAAAGATACGGCGGCAACCGCACCGATCATCCCACCGCTTGGTGCTATATCCAGCATGATTATTTTCCCTGCTTCTCTTCTAACGCTTTTTCGATCTCGGCGACATCGTCTTCGCCCAGTTCTGCGTGTTCAGCCGGAAGGCTATATTCCTCGTCAGCCCAAGCACCAAAATCAAGTAACTTGCATCTCTCCGAACAGAACGGCCGGAACTCGTTTCCCTGAAATGGCGTTTCTTTCCCGCAATGCGGACACTTAACAACCGTCATAAAACACTCGTGAACTGAAAGGTTAACACACGGCGAAGCCGATTTTCGAGGCGAAAAAACTCTTGTACCGACGTCCCGCAAGATGGTAATTATACAAAGGCCGTGTGCGAAACAGCATCAAAGCGAACAATCGGACAAAACGGTTCGTACTTGAGACAGGAGTTTGCAAAACGATGAGTGATTACAAGGAACGTTTTGAGAAATGGCAGCGTGATGCGAAGGAAAAGTTTGATGAGATCGACAAGCAGCTGGGCCTGAAAGAGAAGATCGAAGAAGGCGCGCGTGCTGTTGTCGAGACCGCTCAAAAGGGCGCCGAAAAGATAAAAGCCGAAGCCGAAAAGAGCGACGTCGGGAAGCAGGCCGTTAGAGTTGCAGAGGAGACGATCAAGACCGCCGAGGCAACTGCCAAAAAAGCCTGGAGCGCGAGCGAACCGATCAGGGACGTCGCCGAAGATGCCAGCGAGCGAGCCGGTGACGTAGTAGGCGCCGCTGGAAAAGCTGCCGGTGAGGTTATCAGCGTCGCCGCTGAAAAAGCCGGCGATATTTTCGATGATGCCCGCGAGACTGTCGGCGCAAATGCGAAGCGTGTCTCGCGTGCATTCAATTTCGGAGCAGGTTTTAGCCGGACGATGGACTCGGCGTTCAAATCATTCTCCAAGGCATCAGGATGGGTCCAGGAGAATCCGCTACAAGCCGCGACGACCGGAGTTTCGATGGCGGTCGGTGCCGGCCTCGGCGTCATCTTCACGGGTATCAGCTCGCACTGGCTTTTCAACTCCGCCCTCCCCGCATGGTCGGTGAAAAAGATCGGTGAGCAGTTCAATGAATTCCTCAAACGCAAAGAAGAGTTGATCGAGAAAGGGCGTCTGAGCGAAGCTGAAGCTGAACGAATTCGCTTCGAACGCGATATCGCGAAACGGATCGGAGCACCTCTGCTCGGCGCGTTCTCATTCGCGTCCGGCGCGGTGATGATGACAAATATCTTCAACCCGAAAACGATCACCGGTGCTCCGATAGACTGGATCATCGGCGGTAATCCACTACTCGAGGGAGTTTGGTTCTTCGGTAACGGAATGGTCTGCTTCAAGACAAGCTACGACTTTTTCATGATCGCCCTCGACGGCCAGGAAGA
>JANMUW010000237.1:0-3810 GCA_031392105.1 Acidobacteriota bacterium
TTCAGTGTCGTCAGAACCTGCGGTATCTGCCGGAAACCGTTTATTTCATTCAGGGATTGAACGACGTAATCGATGACGAACGGTATCTGCGCGTAGAATATTCCATAGCCGCCGCGAACGATTGACTTGCCCTTCTTGAACGGATCCCACGCGAACCCGACACGCGGTCCGATCGCTCCATAAAAAGTTTTTAGCGGTTCGCGTCGATGATCGACCTCATAACGCAAGCCGAAGTTGAATGTCAGGTTTGAAAGAGCCTTCCATGTGTCCTGGCCGTAGATCGCCCAGTAAGGCAGCGCCCCTCCGACGATACCGTCACCAAACCCCTGCTGATATGATTGCGGCAAGCCAAGGTCGAGCGACTGCAATGCGTTGATCGACGTTGTCGCCAGTTGAGGGCTGACAAGAGCTCCCGGTAAAGTTCCGAAGCCGAATCTCCCGCCGAAGAACGTACGAGAATCGAAGAAACCGTGCCGAAGCAGGTACGACGCGCCAAACTTCATTCGATGATTTCCGCGATCCACTGTCAGGTCGTCGGAAATCAGATATCGCCGGTCGATATTGTAGCTCGGCAAAAAGATGTCGCGATTGAAGAATCCAAAACCCGCGACGTTAAGTTCGGGACCGTTGAGATCATTCGACTCGACGAACAGCTCATTGTAGTTGAACTGCGCACGCAGCTCGTTCGACATGCTCGAATCGAAGATATGCGTCCACGATCCGGTGAGGTTATGGTCGAGAACGAAAACATTGTTCGAGCGCGAGAAGGCAAGCAATGCGCGGGTCGATTGATTGCCTTCCTCCCGATCGTTGAACCGATAGCTTGCAAAAAAGCTATTCGAAGTGCTCGGAACGTGATCCACACGGAATGAAAAATTGTGAGCGTCGCCCGGGAAAGGAAACACACCGCTGTTATTGCGGAAGAGATCGATCGTCGGCTGATCGGCCGTTAACAAGCCGCGCAAAACGACGGCGCACTGCGCACGCGGAACGGTTACACCCGTGACGCACGGAACCGGCGTCGGATCTGTGCTCGCCGCGAGAGTGTTAAGGATCGTATTCTGACCGGTGGTCGGCTGAAAAATGTTGAGGTCCGTAAGAAGCGGAACCGTAGCCGATTCGCGCTTCCGAAGTCCCTCGTACGCCCCGAAGAAGAACGTCCTGTCCTTTTTGAACGGCCCGCCGAGACTAACACCGAACTGTTGTCGATTCGCGTCCGGCTTAATGCGAGTCAGCGTAGTTCCATCGAGAACGAATGCGAACGGGTCGCCCGCGTCGAGCGATTGGTTACGGAAGTAGGCGAACGCGCTCCCGAAAAAATCATTCTTGCCCGTCTTAGCAACGATGTTTATGACGCCGCCGCTAGCTCCGCCAAACTCCGCGTTATAGCTGCTGCGGTTGATCTGAAACTCCTGCACAGCCTCCTGGCTAAGATTTGCGCGGACACCGCCGCCTTGATCGTTCGCCTCGGCACCGTCGACCGTGATGCTGTTGCCGCGGCCGTTGTTCCCGTAAAACGAGATGCCGCTCTGCGGTGTCTGGGCGACGCGGAAGTCGGTGTTGTCGGCCAGTGCATTCGAATCGACCACGCCCGGAGCCAGCAGTGTGAAGGTAAGATAATCGCGACGGTCGATCGGAAGGTTCTGGATATAGCGCTCGTTGACCGTAGTCGACTGCTGCGTACGCTCGGTCTCGATCGCCGGAGGATCGGCCGTGACCTCGATCGTGTCAACGATTGCTCCCACCTGCAACGTGAAACTCTGATCGACGGTTTGGCCGACGGTCACTTGCACGGCACTTATCTGCTGAGTTGAGAATCCGTTCGCCTGGACCCGTAGTTGATATGTACCCGGCGGCAGCGTAAGGATGCGGTACTCACCCTGATCGTCCGTGGTCACCGTTCGAGTCGTTCCCTTATCGGCGTCGGTGGCGGTAACAGTTGCTCCAGGGACAACCGCACTATTCGGATCCGTGACCCGACCCTTTATCTCGGATGTCGATACACCTGCTTGTGCTATGGCGGAAAGCGCGGAAACGGATATAAGAATCAACAGAAAGAAAATGCGTGTCATTTCAAAATCCTCCGGACGGAAATTTTGCTGCTCGACTGCTGGGAGTTGTCTCGACTCATCATTGAGCGAGTTGTTCCAATGGGTTCTAGTTAATCGGAAAAAGACAAGGTACTTCGGTTTGTTGAGCGATAATACGCCCAAAAAAAACGAATTACAAGAGCAAATTTTCGAGGATAAATTCGAGAAGGGGAACGACTTGCTGGTTAGCGATTGGCCTTGGTCACCGGGCCGGCCAAGCGTGATGGGTCAGAGGATTTGTTGTCCAAGGGCTTATTCGAAGGTTTTGTCTGGACAGCTTTTTGGACCGCGAACTCCCGGCTCACGACGGCCGAGTTTCCGACAAAGATATCTACCCGATACCTTCCCGCGACCCACTGTCGCTCCGGCCGGCCGGAGAAGTCCACACGGGTCTGGTTGTCCTTTGTCGTGTAAGTCGTCGAGACGACTTTGGTTTCTGCTTTGACACCGGGAACAGCAACCGCGACGAGATTCATTTTGACGGTTGTTGGCAAAGCGGAATCGAGCTGCACGACGCAGTAGATCGGCACGTCCGTAGTCACGAAACTCGTCGCTTCATCGCCCGCGTTCCCGGTTCCATCGTCCTTGGCGAAATAAACTTCCGCAATGCCAGGCTTAGCCGGAACGGCGTCCGCCTCCTGGGCAAAAGCTCCAAGGCTGGTGACGAAGATAAACGCTAATGATAGTACTAATTTACTACAGGACATGACGTATAAGAGCCGACTATTCCTTTGAGAGCGGAAACGAGGTTTTAGTTGCACTCAGGTGAGAAAGATTCTTTTAATTTTCGCTGCGAATGCACGCAGCTTACAAGCGCCAGGCTCGATGATTCTTCTCCTTTCCGCGTTACTCCGTGCCTTCCGTCTTTTCCGTGGTCAAAATGCGTGCGGATGAATTAACTATGGAGCAACGAAGTCATCGCTGAATTCATGATCTTTCTTTGTTGCGTGCTTGTATGTTGATCAACTGCTGAAACACTTCCGGATTCCGAGCCTTCTTCTCCGTGTCTTCGGTGTGTTCCGTGGTCAAATGGTTCGCGACCGTTTCTAACCACAGAACACACGGAACGCACGGAAAAGAAAAGAACTTATGACTGCGTGCGCTTCGTGATTTCCTTTAGGAACGCCGAACCACCAAGCAACGAAGCCATTTCTGAATGTCGTGTTCTTTTCGTGTGGGTTTGTGTGATTCGTGGTTTGCTTTTTGAAAGCCGAACACGAAATACACGAAACACACAGAGGAGCACGACCTTACAAACAGACAAAATGCACGAAACACGGAACCGAAAACGTAGAGATGAGATGTTTCCAATCGTTATTAACTACACGAAATCACCCTATCGCGGTGGACATTTGAACATCGAACAATCGGTGACTCAGGCTCGTGATTCGATCTTCTCGAGTAGTACCCGCCGCAGTTCGAGTGGATCGCCCACGGGTACGGTGAAGACATTCGGGAGACAATCGATGCCGCATGCAGAACTCGCTATCACCGGCACGCCTGAAGCGGCCGCCATAAGCAGGCGGCGGGGTCGATGTTCGACGAATGCAGGAAGAACCACCAGGTCCGCGATCTCGAGCCAGTTCTCAGTCCCTCGTTCCGTCTCGAAGCCATCCCAAAAATTGGAGCCTTCGATCATCGGGCCCAGAAGGATCAGCTTTACGTCGAGACCGTCGATTGCCTCGCGGAGCTCGTAACAGCCTTTCCGTCCAACCGTGGC